>NZ_JBLWIT010000107.1:0-33466 GCF_048381435.1 Rhodococcus mengyinensis
CTGGCGGTTCCGGAGGAGTACGGCGGATCACCGGTGTCGATGCCCTGCTACGCGCAGGTGACCCAGGAACTGGCCCGCGGGTGGATGAGCCTGGCAGGGGCGATGGGCGGTCACACGGTGGTGGCCAAGCTGGTCGCACAGTTCGGCACCGAAGAGCAGAAGCAGCAGTACCTGCCGAAGATGGCGACCGGCGAGATCCGGGCCACCATGGCGCTGACCGAGCCCGGCGGCGGTTCCGATCTGCAGGCCATGTCCACCACCGCCAAGACCGACGGCGAAGACCTCGTCATCAACGGATCGAAGACGTGGATCTCCAACGCCCGCCGGTCCGGCCTGATCGCGCTGCTCTGCAAGACGGACCCGAAGGCGACCCCGCGGCACAAGGGCATTTCGATCGTCCTGGTCGAACACGGTCCCGGTCTGACGGTGTCCCGGGATCTACCGAAGCTCGGCTACAAGGGCGTCGAGACGTGCGAGCTGTCGTTCGACAACTACCGGATCTCGGCGGACGCGGTCCTGGGCGGCGTTGCCGGCCAGGGGTTCGCGCAGATGATGAAGGGCCTCGAGACCGGCCGCATCCAGGTGGCCTGCCGTGCCCTCGGTGTCGCGGCTGCTGCCCTCGAGGACTCCCTCGCCTACGCGCAGCAGCGGGAGAGTTTCGGCAAGCCGATCTGGAAGCACCAGTCGATCGGCAACTACCTGGCCGACATGGCAACCAAGCTGACCGCCGCCCGGCAACTCACCCGACATGCCGCCGAGCAGTACGACAGCGGCGACCGGTGCGACATGGAGGCCGGGATGGCCAAGCTGTACGCGTCCGAGGTGGCGATGGACATCGCCCTCAACGCGGTGCGCATCCACGGCGGCTACGGCTATTCCACCGAGTACGACGTCGAGCGGTACTTCCGCGACGCGCCGCTGATGATCGTCGGCGAGGGCACCAACGAGATCCAGCGCAACGTCATCGCCGGCCAGCTGGTGGCACGCGGAGGGCTCTGATCCGCGCGCGATCAGTTGTCCGGTTTCCAGCGGGCGGACGGCCACTCACCGCGCTCGACGGCGTCACGCATCTGACGGACGAGCAGATCGGCCACCGCGTGGACGGCAGGCGGGATCCGCGGGGCGCTCGGTAACGCTAGCGCGACGGTGCGCTCGACCGCCGGGGAATGGAGCGGCGCCGCACTGAGCAGACCGCTGGCGACATCACCGGCAACGGCGATGCCCGGCAGGATCGTCCAGCCGTGACCAGCTCGCACGAGCCGCTTCTGGATGCTCACCTCGTTGGTCTCGACGACAATGTTCAGGACGATGTCGAGTCTCGCGCACGCCTCCGCTACCAATGTCCGAATTCCTTGGGGCGCACTGGGCATCACGACCGGGTGACTCGCGACTTCGTCGAGGGTGACCGGTCGGCCGGTGTCGAGCCCGCCGTCGGGCGGGGCAACCGCCCACAGGTTCTCGGCGAGCAGTGCCCGCACGTTGAGCGACGACGTGGATTTCAGGTTGTAGAGCAGGCCGAGGTCGATGTCACCGGCATCGAGCCACTGCCGCACGTGTCCGGCGTAGCCGGACACTATTCGCAGCCGGACGGCGGGATGCTCCTGCAATACGGCCGCGACGAGTCGTTCGGCGAGCAGTTCGGAGGTGGAGGACAGAAGTCCGACCGTCACGATCCCTTGCAGCACCCCCGGATTCGGTCGGATCTCGGCCCGCGCACGCTCGAGTTCGGACAGCACCCTCCGGGCGCGCTCGAGCATGAGCCGGCCGGACTCCGTCAATTCCATTCCCGCACGGCTACGTTCGAACAGCGGGACACCCAGTTCCTGTTCGAGCGTGTGAATTTGGCGTGTCACTGCCGGCTGAACCAAGTGGAGTAGTTCGGCTGCGCGGGTCACGCTCCCGGCGTCCGCCACTGCAACGAGTGCAGTCAACTGCTTGACGTCCACCGGACGACCCACCTTCCCGAGCTACCCGCCGGCCCGCACCATCAGCAGGCGATATGCAGGAGCGGCATCGATCACAACAGAGAATACCAATTTCTCAACCCTGGACGGTGGTGATCGGTGTCCCCTTCGAGGCCGAGTGCTGCGCGCGGTCGGTCGGTCCCGGGGCTGCCGTCGCGGCGATGAGGTTGACGTCCTTGGTCTCACGCATGAACACGTAGGTGATCAGTGAGATGGCCGCGCAGATCGAGACGTAGATGAAGAACCAACTCTCCCGGCCCGCGTCGCGGAATGCCAGAGCGATGTATGGGGCGGTGCCCCCGAACACGGCGGTGGCGATGCTGTACGGGATGGCAACACCGACCGTTCGCACTCCGGTGGGGAACAGTTCGGCCTTGACCACCGCGTTGACCGACGAGTACCCCACCACGAACACCAGCCCGAGGACGGTGAGCAGCAGGCAGGTGAGCCACGTGGGATTGTTCTGCATTCCCTGCAGGATCGGATACGTTCCGATCGTGGTGCCGATGCCGAAGAAGATGAGGACGGGCCGCCGGCCGATACGGTCGGAGACGTATCCACCGATCGGCAAGAGGACCAGGAAGACGAGCAGTCCGATGAAGCTGATCGTCGAGGCCTGCGACTTCTCGAGGCCGACGCTGTTCACGAAGTAGCTGGTCAGGTAGGTGGTGTAGGTGTAGTAGGCGACGGTGCCGCCGAGGGTCAAGGTGAAGACGACGACGGCGGCGCGCCGGTTGCGCCATACCTCGGCCAGTGTTCCCCGGCGATCTTCGGTATCGACCGTTTCGGCAACCGAGTAGGCCGTCGTCTCGTGCATTCCGCGCCGCAGGTAGAAGACCGCGACGGCGCCGATGGCACCCATCGCGAACGGCACTCTCCAACCCCACGACGTCAGCTGTTCGTCGGACAAGGAGAACTGCAAGACGATGAGGACCAGCAGGCCGGCGAGCTGCCCCAGGGTGACGGAGATGTATTGGAAACTCGCCCCCAGACCCCGCCAGCCCTTCTTGGATACCTCGGTCAGATACGCTGCCGACGCGGCATACTCGCCACCGACCGACAGTCCCTGCAGGATGCGCGCGGTGACCAACAGGCACGCTCCCAGATTGCCGGCCGTCTCGTAGTTCGGCGCGAGAGCGATCATCAAGGCGCTCGCAGACATCATTCCGACGGACACCGTCAGACCGGCTTTACGGCCGTTGCGGTCCGACAGACGCCCGAGCAACCAGCCGCCGAGAGGCCTCGCCAGGAATCCGACGGCGAAGATGGCCGCCGTGTTCAGGAGCTGCGCGGTGCGGTCGTCGCTCGGAAAGAATTGTCCGGCAAAATAGATTGCGAAAGTCGAATACACGAACCAGTCGAACCATTCGATCATGTTGCCGATGGAACCGACCAGCACCGACTTGACATAGTGACTGCGCGAGCGAGGCGGTTCCTCTGATCGATCATCGGTTCTGTGAGCTTGCGGCGGTGTGGAGGGGGTCATGGCGACTCCTTGTGGTGGGAATGGATTCTGCACTGGCTGCGAGCTTCACCGATCGACGGTCCGGTCCGTCACGAACCCGCATCAGGGGCTGAGGGTTTCGGCGCCGCTGGGATGCACTACGTTCCTCGGGTGATCGGCGTCGAGTGCGGCACACCGATCATGCACCCCACCCCTCGGTAGCCTGCGTTACTTCGGCTCGAAGTAGTTATCTGGGTCTCACTTCGTTGTAGTGACTCAGGTGATTCTGCTACCTGATGGACCGGGCGCGATAATGCCAACTTCTGATGGAGTGATGACGAGCGGGCATGGCAACCCGATTGAGTCGAAGCGACTGTGCTGCACCTGGTTCGAGTCGCTGCTGCCTCCCCGGAACCGAGGGGATTCCTCTTGTCGCCGCCGACTGCGTGCGATACGGTGACCACCATCCAGGAAGGCGCGCCGAGGGACTATCCGCTGCGTCCTCCGACTCCCGCACCGACTCACCCAAGCGAGGCATGAATGCGTGCAGCATGCGTGACCACACCCGGCGTCGTCGAAGTTCGCGACTTCTCCCGGCCGGTCCCGGAGCCGAACCAAGTGCTCGTGGAAATGCGATACGCCTCGATCTGCGGCTCCGACGTCCATATCGTCTTCGACGGATTCCACAACCCCGAGCTTCTCGGAAGACCTGGCTATCCGGGCCACGAAGGAGTGGGAATTGTTGTTCGGAGCGAGAATTCGGATGTCGAGGTCGGACGGCCAGTGCTGACCGTTCCCCACGGTCAGCGCGGTGGTTGTTTCGCCGAGTACCAGGCCGTCGACGCCAGCCACGTCATCATGTTGCAAGACGGCGTCGACCTACGGCGCATGCTGCTCGCACAGCAACTCGGCACCACTCTCTTCGGAATGAAGAAGTTTCTGCCCGCCGACACCCCGGTCGAGCGTATGCCCCAGACCGCGGCGGTCATCGGCGCCGGCTCCTCGGGTCTGTTCTACCTGCAGCACTTGATCGCTCGGGGCGTCGAGGTCATCGTCGCCGACCTGGACAAGGACCGCCTCGCCATCGCTGAACGGCTCGGCGCGGCACGGACCGTCCTCGAACCGGTCGAGTCGATCTCCGACGTCGTGCTCGACGCGACCGGCGGCGTCGGTGCGGACTTGGTGATCGAGGCCGCGGGTTACGACCTCGCCCGTGCCGCCGCGGTCGAAGCCGCGCGTATTCGCGGGACGGTCGGATTCTTCGGTTACCCCGAATCGAAGGGCAACGCCCTGTTCCCCGTGGAGCGTTCATTCCGCAAATCCCTGACCATGGAGTGGGTCAACGGTACGCAGTCCGAGGCCGGGCTGCTGTCGTTCCGGGCGGCAGTCGAGGCCATCGATACCGGGACGATCGAGGTCGACCACTGCCTCGAGAAGATGTTCGACCTCGAGGACACTCCCGCCGCACTCGCCGCCGCCCGCGACCACGGCAACGGTGCCGCGAAGGTCGGTATCGTCATGCCCGGATCCGATGACTAGTGCGCCTCAACCCAACTCGTAAGCGAATTCTCACGGTGCGATGAGGAAGCTGATCGCCGCGGCGCCCGCGACAGCGCGATCTTCTTCGAAGTACGCGTGCCGTGCGCCGGGGAGCAACCGCACGCGGGCATTCGGGATCCGCTCGGCGAGCAGGGGAGCGTTGTCGACCGGGGACAGAAGGTCGTCGGTCCCGTGCAGGACGAGGGTCGGCGCACTGATCGACGGCAGCGCATCCCACGCGTCGTGGCCGTTGCTGGCCCGCAGGTGGGCGAGCTTGGTGTGCGCGGGCATGTCCGGGTCACCGAGGGTGTTGTAGGGACCGGGATTTCGACCGATCCAATCCTGTGTGTACATCAACTCCAACAGGGCGCGGCGTGACCGGTCGGGATCGGGTTGCGCCAGGCTCGCGCGCACCTCCCGGCTGCGCTCCACCGCGTGCGTTCCACCGGGCGAGGTGCAACCGAGGATCAGGGCGTCGACACGCTCCGGGTGACGCGCGGCGACCCACTGCGCCACCCGGCCTCCCATCGACGTGCCGTAGACGTGCGCCCTCCCGATTCCGAGGGAGTCCAGCACGCAGATCACGTCGTCGGCGAACAGTATTGTGCTGTAACCGGTCTCGGGCTTGTCGCTTGCTCCGGTGCCGCGGAAGTCCACCGTGATGGTGCGGAAGTGCGTGTCGAAGTCCGCGCGAACACGATCCCACCAATGGTGATTGTTGGCCTGACCGGCGAGCAGCAGCAGCGGCGGTCCTTCGCCGCTGACCTGGTACGCGATTCGAGTTCCATCGGACGCCACTGCGCGGGGCACTGCCCAGCCTCAGATCGAGTCGGCAGTACGCAGTTCGGAGATCGCCGCGCCGCTGTAACCGAGTTCCCTCAGAATGGCATCGGTGTGCGCACCCAGAGCCGGAACCGGATCGAATCGAGGTTCCACACCACTGAGGTTCGCCGGCGGCAGCAGCGCTCGCACCGGGCCGCCCGGGGTCTCCACCTCACGCCAGCGGTCACGGCCGGCCAGGGATGGGTGGGTCAGAAAATCCGATACGGAGCCCAGCCTGCCGTTGGCGATCGACACCTTGTCGAGCAGGGCGAGGGCGTCGTCGGTGTTGAGCAGACGCGTCCGCGCGGAGATCAGAGCGTTGCATTCCTCACGGTGCGCCACCCGCGCGGAGTTGCGGCAGAAACGTGGGTCGGTGGCGATCGACTCGTCGCCGAGCACCTCCGAACAGAAGGCGGACCATTCGCGGTCGTTCTGGATCGACAGCAGGACCGTGCCGTCGGCGGTGGGAAACGGGCCGTACGGGGCGATCGTCGCGTGTTCGGCCCCGACCCGGCTGGGCTGCGTGCCACCGTATTCGGTGTAGTAGGCGGGCGATCCCATCCATTCACCGAGCGCCTCGAACAGAGCGACCTCCACCGCGCGGGCGGTGCCGGTGGTTGCACGCGTGTACAGCGCGGACAGGATCCCGCTGTAGGCGTACATGCCGGCCGCGATGTCGGCGATCGACACACCGACCTTGGACGGGCACTCGTCGGGGCCGGTCAGCGACATCAGACCGGATTCGCCCTGGACGAGCATGTCGTAGGCCTTGCGATCGGACCAGGGACCGGTGTTGCCGTAGCCGGACACGTCGCACGGAATCAGCGCGGGATACCGCTGCTGGAGCGACTGGGCGTCGAGGTTCATTCGGGCTGCGGCGCCGGGCGCAAGGTTCTGCACGAAGACATCCGCTGTGGACAACAGCTTTTCGAGGATGTCGCGGCCCTCGTCGGACTTCAGGTCCAGCGTCAGCGACTCCTTGGAACGGTTGAGCCAGACGAAGTAGCTCGATTCGCCGTGCACCGTCTCGTCGTAACGACGCGCGAAGTCGCCGGCGTCGGGACGTTCCACTTTGATGACGCGGGCACCGAGGTCGGCCAGTTGCCGGGTCGCGAAGGGTGCAGCAACTGCTTGTTCGATGCTTACGACGGTGATCCCCGCGAGCGGTAGGGCGGTCTGCGATGCCATGGAGCCAGCCTTCCTCGAAATGTACGGCCATTTTGCCTCTATGTACGCGCCATAGTCAATCGGGTGGGGGCCAGGTTTTACACGTACTTGAGGTTGCCGGCGGTACCCGTCCGCCTTCTAACCGTGGTGACGGCGGTACGCCTCGACAGCCCCCGGATGGCGAGGGACGCCGGCTGTCTGGATCAGCGATCGGGCGTCGAGGAACTGCGCGCCGACGGTGTCGGGGGGAATCAGGTCCTGGGCTCGATCGATGAGAAGGTCGACGAGGGCACCGGCCACGGCGTCGGGCAGCTGCGGCGAGGCGACGAGCAGGCTGGGAACCCCCACCGTCGCGGTCTCGGCAGTGTCACCGTACGTCCGGGCAGGGACCGAAACCGGTTCGTACATGGGCCCGTAGATCCTGCGCATCTCGACGTACTCGGCGGACAGGTCGAGTAGCCGGATTCCGCCGTCCGGACCGTGCCCGGGCCGCGGCATCGCCGCCGGGGTGGGCACGCCACCGGCCCACAGTGCGGCGGCGACCGTACCGTCGCGCAGGGAGTCGAGGACGGTGGTGAGTGAGACCGGGCGCACCGTCACGTCGTCGAGGGTCAGACCGCTCGCCTCGAGGACCCGCCTTCCGGTCTGCGCGGTGCCGGAGCCCGGGGCGCCGAGGCTGATCGTCTGGCCCCGAAGATCTTTCATCGCGTGAAAGGGTGAGCGGGCCGGCACCGCGCACTGGAGATAGTTCTCGTACACCCGGCCGATGGCCACGATCGGGGTGGCCGACTCGACAGCGGAGTCGGCCAGGGTCAGCCCGATGAGTACCTCACCCGACGCCAGCAGCGAGAGGTTCTCCAGGGAACCGGTGGTGTAGCGCACCGTCAACCGAAGGTCCCCGCCCGAGGGGGGCGGGACGTCCGCAAGCAACTCGGCGAACTCGGACTGGAATCCGTCGCGCTCACCCGACGCGATCTCATACGTCCCCGAGGGCTGGGTACGGGCGCACCCGGACAGTGCGACCGCTGCGGCCACACCGCCGATGAACTGTCGCCGGTTAATCATCGTCCAGCTTCTCCACGTGCGGTTCGAGCCACAAGCGTACGCGCAGTCCGCCCGCGGGGACCTCATCGATGACGAGACGCCCGCCGTAGGCTGCGGCGACCACCTCGACGATGGACAGGCCGAGACCCGTTCCGACCTGGTCGCTGACCCGGAAGAAGCGCTCGGTGAGCTTGCCGCGCAACTCTTCCGGGACTCCCGGACCGTCGTCGGCCACCCACACGCACACCGGAGTGTGATCGTGCGACGGTTCCACGACGACGCCGATTTCGATGATGGGGTGTGGGCCTGCGTACCGGGAGGCGTTGTCGATCAGCACATCGAGCACCTGGGACAGATCGTTCTCGGCGATCGCGACCGGAACATGGTCGACGTCGGGGGCTGCAACGGTGACCAGACGCGCACCACGTTCGCGGGCCGTCACCGACCAGAAGTCGACCCGGTCGGCCACCACCGACAGTGCGTCGCAGGCCGCCTCGGACCGATCGACCCCGAAGCGCGGCGTCTCGGCCGAGGCGAGCGAGAGAAGACTGTCGAGAATGGTCTGCAAGCGTTTGGCCTCCTCGGTCACGCTGTGGTAATCCTCGCGTGCGCTGTCCGGTATCCCGTCGTCGAGGAGGTCGAGGCGAAACTGTAACGCCGCGAGCGGGTTCCGCAGTTGATGGGCGGTGTCGGCGATCAGGCGCTGTTGCGCGTCCGCTGCCCGCAGCACCGCCGAAGACATCACGTCGAACGAATGCGCGAGCCGGCGCACCTCGGGCGGCCCGCCTGCGGCCGTGGCCGGCAGCACGGATCGCGGTGGCACGGAACTCGGCGGCGTCCTCGCGTCGGGCATCCGGCGGATGAGTTGCACGATTCCCTTGGACAAGTTCGCGAGCGGTCCGAGCACCCACCGGCTCAAGGCGATCGCGAGGACACCGAAAGCGACCAGTGCCAGCACGGCACCGGCCGCGATCACGGCCCATTGCCGGAGGATGTCGGAGCGGGCCTCGGCGGTCGAGGCACGCAGCACGATGGTGCCGTTCACCTGAGCGCCCGACCCCACCGGCTTGACGAACAGGGCCTCGTCGGCGCTCCACGGGAACAGCCGGTCGACGGTGGAGACCCGCTCGTTGCGCAGTCCGCTGCGAATCGCGGCGTCGATTCCGGGTTCGTCGCCGTCGAGGCCCACCCCGAGGGTCGGGACACCACGCGTGGAGACCACCAGAACGCCCTCGCCGTACACGTCGTCGTAGGCCTCGACCTCGCCGGCGATCCGGGCCGGGTCGCCGGTCCTGACGTACTCCTCGGCGAGGACGGCGAACCGTTGGATGTCTCCCTCGCGGCCGAGTGTGAACTCCTGCGTCCGCGAGTCCGCGGTCGCGAGCGCGAGGGGAATCGCGAAACTCGCGACCGCGCAGGATCCGAGTATCGCGAGAATCAGCAGTAACCGTCGGCGCATGTCGTTTCGACCCCGAGGTCAGCACACCCACCGGTAGCCGAAACCACGGATGGTGCTGATCAACCCGGGCCGGTCCAGCTTGGCGCGCAGAGTGCCGATGTGGACGTCGAGCGACCGCGAGACCGCCACGAACGCGTCCCCCCACACCCGGTCCATCAGTTGCTGACGGCTGACCGCAGCCCCCGGGTTCTCGAGCAGGATCTCGAGAAGGGCGAACTCCTTCGACGTCAGGTCCACCTCTGTTCCCGCCACGGTGACGGTGCGGGAATCGAGGTCGACGCGGACGTCGCCGGTGACCACTTCACGGGGTGCGCCGCCTTCGACGGCCATGCTTCGCCGGCGCACCACTTCGATGCGAGCGAACAGCTCGGACATGCGCGCCGGCTTGACCAGGTAGTCGTCGGCGCCGCCGCGCAGGCCGCGCACCACCGAACGTTCGTCGTCGCGGGCGGTCAGGATGATGACGGGGACGGCGCTGACCTGGCGGAGCTGACGCAACACCTCGAGCCCGTCGCGGTCCGGCAACCCGAGATCGAGCAGGACGAAGTCCACCTCGCCGTGGTGCAGCAGCAGTTCGGACCCGAACTTCATCCGCACGGGCTGGTGCGCCTGCCGGGTCAGACCCGCAACGAGTGCGTTGCCGACGCCGTCGTCGTCCTCGACCACCGCGATGCGCATAACCGGCATTGTCCCCCGGCCGCGGTGCGCCCGGGGAACAATGCCGGAGGACGAGGGATCAGACACGCTCGAGTCGGCGGTCGTCGCGGTCTTCCTCACGTCCGTCGCGGGCGGGATTCTCCGTCTCCGGATCGAGGGTGGTGCCGCCCTTGCCCTTGGCCATGAACAGCGCGGCGACCAGGGTCAGTGCCGAGCAGCCGACGACGTAGTAGAAGAAGGCCGATTCATGTCCGGCCTGCTTGAGCGCGAGCGCGAGAGGCTCGGCCGTGCCGCTGAACAGGGCGGCGGTGATCGCGTGCGGCAACCCGACGCCGAGCGCGCGGACCTTCGTCGGGAACAGCTCCGCCTTGACGATCGCGCTCAGCGCGCTGTAGGCGGTCACGATGACCAGTCCGGTCATCATCAGGCCGAACGCCACGAACGCGTTGGTGGTGTTGCCGAGAACGGTCAGAATCGGGACGGTCAGCACGGTCGAGCCGACACCGAAGAACAGCATGACCTTGCGGCGACCGATGCGGTCGGAGATCAGTCCGGCCACGGGCTGCAGCAGCATGTAGATGAACAGTGCGGCGAAGTTGATCCACGCCACCGTTTCCGGGGCGATCCCCGAGGTGTTGATCATGTACTTCTGCAGGTACGTGGTGTACGTGTAGAACGCGACGGTGCCGCCGATCGCGAGGCCGAAGACCATCGCGAGCTGCTTCGGGTACTGCAGCAGCAGTCGGAGGGTGCCGCGCTTGGCCGACGGCTGCGTGCCGGATGCCTTCTCGGCAGCGATCTGGGCCGCTTCCTCCTTGTACTGGTCCGATTCGTCCATCCCGCGACGGAAGAGCATCACGGTCACGGCGGCGATCGCGCCGATCACGAACGGAATACGCCAACCCCAGGCCTGCATCTGGTCGATGGTCAGCAGCTGCAGCAGAATGATCTGGACACCGAGCGCAGCGAGCTGACCCAGGATGATCGACACGTACTGGAAGCTCGAGTAGAAGCCGCGGCGGCCGGGCGTCGCGACCTCGGACAGGTACGTTGCGCTGGAAGCGAATTCGCCTCCCACGGAGAGTCCCTGGATCAGTCGCGCCATCACCAGCAGTGCCGGGGCGAGCATGCCGATCGCCTCGAAACTCGGTGTCGCAGCGATGATCAGCGATCCTGCGGCCATCATCAGCACCGACAACGTCAGCGCGTTCTTGCGCCCGTACCGGTCCGCGTATCGGCCCAGGATGTACCCACCGATCGGGCGCATCAGGAATCCGACGGCGAAAACCAGTGCGGTGGAGAGAAGCTGGGCGGTCGTGCTGCTCTGTGGGAAGAAGGACGCCGCGAAGAACACACTGAACGCTGCATAGACGAACCAGTCGTACCACTCCACGAGGTTGCCGATGCAGCCGCGAACCACGTTCGCAACAACCCGCCTCTCGCCGGTCGACGACGTGGGGTTCGAAGTCGTGTGTCGCATGATGTTCCTTCCTCGACTGCTGTGATGATGCATAGCCACTGACACCAATGTGGTCGCCGCCACAGCGAGAGGGAAGGGATGGTCCGCTTTCCTTACATTCGCTTTAGACGGCACTGCCGCATGTAGCTCGGAGCGCGGGCGGCACAAAATCCGGATTTCGGCGACCTCCACACCATGGGCAGACAGGTGTTCCAAATACGACAACGATGCGTTCTGCTGTCGATACATGAACATCTTGGGCGCGGGTATCGCCAGGAAGCGGTTCATCAGATCGCCCTGGTCGGAGAGTTCCACCATCGACTCGAAGATTCCACGCACGGCACCGGCCCGGACCTTGTGCCGCAGACTGGCGGAATACAGAGCGCTCGAGAAGTACCGCGAATTCCAGGCTCGGTCGATGAATTCGGCGAAGAAGCCTTCTGGGTCATCGTTGGGGTGGTTGATGATCTGCCGAGACCGGCCAGTCGCGGGGCATGGCAGAACAGCCACAAACGTCCACAAGGCTCGGTATTCGACGCCCAAGGTGTTGCCGCGCCGGCCCTGCCTGCCCGGCAACTCGATCAACTACTCGATGCCGGCTGCGCGCCGTGACCGGTCGTCCCACTTGGGGTCGACGCCTGCCGTGTGCGGTCCGTGTCCCTTGCGATACACCATGAGGGTCCGTTCGAAGGTGATGACGATGGTGCCGTCCTGGTTGTACCCGATGGTGCGCACGGTGACGATGCCGATGTCCCTGTGGGAAGCGGACTCTCGTTTGGTGAGGACCTCCGATTGGGAGTAGATGGTGTCGCCCTCGAATACCGGGTTCGGCAGGCGCACCCGGTCCCAACCGAGGTTGGCGTGCACGTGCTGGGAGATGTCGGTGACGCTCTGCCCGGTGACGAGGGCAAGGGTGAAGGTGGAGTCGACGAGCGGCTTACCCCACGTCGTCTGACTCGAGTAGTGCGCGTCGAAGTGGATCGGCGCCGTGTTCTGGGTGAGGAGCGTCATCCACGAGTTGTCGACCGGCAGCACCGTGCGGCCGAGTGGGTGCCGGTACACGTCTCCGATCTCGAAGTCTTCGAAGTAGCGGCCGGGCCAGCCGGTGACCGGTGGCGCCGACTGCTCGACCTGGTTTTCGCTGCTGCTCAAGGTAGTTCTCCTTCGGTAGTTCGTCGCCGACGGCGCGACTCGGCCGACGGCGGAGGGAAGAGTGTGTGTCAGGACCCGACCGCTGCGTACTCGTCGAGCCACGTCAGGATGCTGTCGGTGTGTTCCCCCAGACCTGGTACGGGGCGCATCTCGTGTTCGGCGCCCATCACCGTCACCGGGGGAAGTAGTCCTTCGAGCCGTCCGACGGGGGAATCGAATTGCGCCCACCGGGAGCGTGCCGCGAGCTGCGGGTGCTCGGCGAACTCGTCCATCGTGCGCTGCCGGGCATACGCGATCTTCGCCGCTTCCAACCTGTGGACGAGGTCCGCGCCGGTGAGGCCTGCGGCAACGTCGGCGATGACGCCATCGAGCTCGGCGCGGTGTGCGACCCGGTCGGCGTTGGTGACGAACCGCGGATCGTCGATCAGCTCCGGCGCCTGCAGCACGACACGACAGAACACGTCCCATTCGCGTTCGTTCTGCAGACCCAGGTTGACGACCTCCCCGTCGGCCGCAGTGAACGGTCCGTACGGCGCGATGGTCGCGTGGCTCGCTCCCGTCCGCTTCGGCGCCGACCCGCCGTATCGGGCGTAGTAGTCGGCGTACCCCATCCACTCGCCGAGCGCCTCGAGCATCGAGATCTCGAGGTTGGCGCCTCGGCCGGTCCGCCCACGATCGAGCAAGGCGGTGAGGATCCCCGAGTAGGCATACGTGCCGGCGCAGATGTCCGCGATGGACAGTCCGACCTTCGAGGGCTCGTCCTCGGTTCCGGTGATCGACACCAGTCCGGCCTCGCATTGGATCAGCAGGTCGTAGGCCTTTCGTGCCTCATAGGGGCCGCCGCGGCCATATCCGGAGATATCGCACGTGATCAGGTGTGGGTGGGTTTCCCGCAAGCGGTCGGCCCCGATGCCGAGGCGCCCTGCCGCGCCGGGTGCCAGGTTCTGGACGAGGACGTCGGCGCGGTCGACGAGTTGGTGCAGGATCCGGTTGCCCTCCTCGGAGCGAACGTCGAGCTCGATGCTCTCCTTCCCTCGGTTCGTCCACACGAAATGACTCGCCATCCCCTGGACCGTTCGGTCGTATCCGCGTGCGAGATCTCCGACGCCGGGACGTTCGATCTTGATCACCCGCGCACCGAGGTCGGCGAGTTGCCGGGTCGCGAACGGTGCCGCGATCGCCTGTTCGAGCGAGACCACCACGACACCCTCCAAGGGCCGATGCACAGGGCGGGAAGCAAAATCCGAACGCTCGGTACTCACGTCATTCTCCTTGCCGGGGCAGTCGTGTCAGTGCCCTTTCACTGTCGCGCTCCCGCGGGTGTTTGTGAAATGCCGATATCCGCCGACTCTCATACGCTTCGCGTATAAGCTCAGGCAGTGAACTTGCAGGAGTTGCGGTGGTTCGTCGCCCTCACCGAATCGGAGAACATCACCGCTGTCGCCGCGGAGATGCATGTCACGCAACCGACGTTGTCGCGGGCCATAGCCCGGCTGGAGACGGGGTTCGGGGTGCGCTTGTTCGACCGGCGGCACAATCGGCTCCATCTCAACCGGTACGGCGAGATTCTCCGCGCGCATGCGTTGCGCGCATTGAGCGAGGTGGATTCCGCACACAACCGGATCAGCACCCTCGCGGATCCGAACGAGGGCACCGTCTCCCTCTGCTTCCTGCACAGCCTCGGCGAGTGGCTGGTTCCGGAACTGATCAGCGGGTATCGCGCCGAACATCCCAAGGTGAGATTCGAACTACGCGGTGCTGCAGCAGATTCGGTTGTCGACGACATCCGGCTCGGGCGGTCCGATCTCGGTTTCGTGGCACCCGAGCCCTCCGTCGACGACCTGGTGTGGACACCAGTGGCCACCGAACCGGTTCGTTTGCTCGTTCCCGTCCGTCACCGGTTGGCCCGCCGCAAGACGGTGAGTTTCGCCGAAGTCGCCGAGGACGATTTCGTGGCGCTCACGCCGGAGTACGGGCTGCGCCAGCTCACCGACCGTCTCGCCCGAGCTGCCGGCTTCGCCCCGCGAATCGCGTTCTCGGTCACCGAGGTCGGCACGATGCGCGCCATGATCGCGGCCGGAGTCGGCGTGGGAGTTGTCCCTGCCCCGCCGGCCGTCGCCGCCCCTCCCGACGGAACTGCACTGGTCGAACTCCGCGATCGCGATGCCTGGCGAACGATCGGCATGATCCAGGCCGATCGACCCCTCACCTCCTCGGTCGCCGCAGGCTTTCAGAGGTTCGTTCTCGAGACGCTCGTCGAGAACACCACGGGCCTCGCCGGGCCTCCTCGACGCGAATGATCGTGCCTGCCTCTCAGTCGACAGACGACCCTCGGCGCGGGGGTCAGCGCAGGACGAACGGGTTGCCGGTCGGTGCCCCGGTATTGATCCACACGCTCTTGGTTTCGAGGTACTCGTCGATTGCCTCGGCACCGTTTTCCCGACCGATACCGGAGTCCTTCACCCCGCCGAACGGCAGCATGAAGCTGACCGCGCGGTAGGTGTTGACCCAGACCGTCCCGGACTCGATCGCCTCCGCCATGCGGAACGCGCGGGGCAGATCGGTGGTCCAGACCCCGGCTCCGAGACCGTACTTCGAGTCGTTGGCGATGGTGATCGCCTCGTCTTCGGTGTCGAACGGGATCACCGCCAGCACCGGGCCGAAGACTTCCTCCTGCGCCAACCGGGATTGATTGCTCACCCCGGTGAACACTGTCGGTTGTACGAACCACCCATCGGTTCCGGTGCCGGTGGCCACGCCGCCACCGAGTGCGAGTTGTGCGCCCTCGGCGGTGGCGATGTCGATGTACTCGAGGACCTTCTTGTGCTGGTCCCGAGTCGTGATCGGCCCCACCTGGGTGGCGGGGGACATCGGGTCACCGATCCGCGCGGTCGAGGCCAGCGCGACCAGCTTGGCGACGACCTCGTCGTGCACGGATCGCTGCACCAGAAGCCGGCTTCCGGCGATGCAGGTCTGACCGGTCGCGGCGAAAATTCCGGACACCGCGCCGTTGACCGCGGCGTCGAGATCGGCGTCGGCGAAGACGATGTTCGGTGACTTTCCGCCGAGTTCGAGCGAAACCCGCTTGAGGCCACGCGCCGCCGCGGCGCCGATGTGCCGCCCGGTCGCGTCGGAGCCGGTGAATCCCACCTTGCGCACCAGGGGGTGCTCGACCAGCGGCCCGCCCACGTCCGGCCCGAATCCGCTGACCACGTTGACCACTCCCGCAGGCAGGCCCGCCTGCTCGAGGATACGAACGAATTCGAACGTCGAGGCGGAGGTGTATTCGGAGGGCTTGACGACCACCGAACAACCAGCGGCCAACGCGGGTGCCAGCTTCCAGGTGAGCAGCAGCAGCGGTGAGTTCCATGGGGTGATGATTCCGACGACCCCGATGGGCTCGCGCCGGGTGTAGGTGAAGTATCCCGGTTTGTCGACGGGAACGACGCGGCCTTCGGTCTTGTCGGCGAGACCGCCGTAGTACCGGTACCACTGCGCGAGATACCGGCACTGGCCCAACATCTCGTTGTAGAGCTTGCCGTTGTCGCGGACCTCGATGCGGGCGAGGAATTCGGCGTTCTCCTCGAGCACGTCGGCGACGCGCTGGAGGACGAGACCGCGGGCGCTGGGACTCATGCTCGCCCACGGCCCCGTGGTCATGGCACGGTGCGCGGCCTGGGCGGCGTCCTCGACATCCGATGCTTGTCCGCGCGCGATCTGCGCCCACGGCCGGCCGGTGAAGGGATTGTCGGTCTCGAAGTAGGAATCGTCAGCGGAGGGGCGCTGCTGGCCGTCGATATGGAGCAGGTATTTCTGCATGACAGTGTTCTCTTTCGCTTCGGTGTCGGCCATCAGAACGTGTCGAGGCCGAGCGCGGCACGGAACTTGTTCTTCACCGCCGTGCCGTCCCGGGGCGGAAGGGCGCGCGGCGGCTCGGTCTGCTCGATGAACACCTGAACGAAGGTCGTACCTTCCCGGGCGGTGACGATCCGTGCGACACGCTCGGCGTCGGCGAGGTCGCGGACCCGTTCGGTGCGGGCAATGCCGAACGACGACGCGATGCCGGCCAAATCGGCGCCGAGGCTCGAGTGGCTGCGCTGCATGCCGGTTTCGCCGAAGTGCCCGTTGTCGACGACGACGATGGTGAGGTTCTTCGGGGCCTTGACCGCGACCGATCCGAGCGCGCCGATGCCCATGAGCTGCTCCCCGTCACCGGTGATGACGACCACGGACTCGTCCGGGCGAGCGAGCGCGAGGCCCAGGCCGGTGGGTACGGCGGCGCCCATGGCGCCCCACAGATAGAAGTTGCGGTCACGCTCCCCGGCGGCGAACACGTCATAGGAGGGGGAGCCGAGACCGGTGACGACCAGTGCCTCCGGCGCCCGGTCGAGCAGTGTCGCGACGAAATCGCGTCGGTCGAGGCGTTCGCCGGCGAGGGTTCCGATGGTCGAGTCGTGTGCGTTCACTTGCGCTCCCATTTCTTGCGTCCGATGAGCCGCTGGCCCAGGAGCACTGCGACGCGCTCACCAGCGAGGAAAGCCTGATCGAAGGCGGCGGAGACGACCTCGCCGACCTGATCGGGGTCGTCGACCCGGAAAACTGTGATGCCCATGAGTTCGAGGGCCTGCTGCGTGGTCGAACCCATGGGGATCTGCCAGGGGTTGAACTCGGCGTACTCACCACGCATCGTCACCAGCGTGAGGAACGGGAACTTGCACATCTCCAGCAGGGAAAACATGTTGACACAGTTGCCGACTCCGCTGCTCTGCATGAGCAGGACCGCGCGCTGCCCGCCGAGCCACGCGCCGCTGACAAGTCCGACGCCCTCTTCCTCGGTGGTCAGGACGACGTCTTCGATGCCGGGGTCGGCGATCGCTGCTTGGATTGCGTACGAGTGGCCGGCGTCCGGTACGTACGCGATCTGCTTGACATCTCCTTCGCGCAGAACGTCGAAGACGGACTTCTGCCAGCCGGGTGCGCTGACGGTGGAATTCATGGGTGCTCCGATTCATGACGATGGACGCTCCCAAAGATCATGAAACAACATGATGGCGGGGTGGTAATAGAATTTCGTGATACTGCTATCAAAGGTTTTGTTTGCGGCGGGTAGGACCCGAACAGCCCTTGGTCATCTACGTTCACGACGGCACCGCTCAGCCCGGACGCGTTCCCGGCGTTCGCACAGGGGTGGGCAACGCGCACCCTAGGGTGTCTGTCGAACCGCATGTCCGGACGGCAGTGTTGTTGTGGCCAAGGAATACTCGACCACACACCACCAAGGACACCGCATGTTTCGCCACACTGCCATTCGCGCCGGCCTGATGTTCGCCGCGGTCGCGTTCTCTCTCACCGGCGCAGCCGGAATCGCGCACGCCATGCCCGCCTCGTCGGGGACCGATGTCGCGGTGGCCGCACAGTCGGACCGCGATGCCCGCGACCGGGATCGGCGCGACCGTTTCGACGACGACGAGCAGGGCATGCTCTGCGAAGGTCAGGCCATCGTCGACCGCCCCAGCTGCTCGTCTCTGCCGTACTGATTTGCATCGATCGTACGGCCCTCCGCCGGCGCCGCTGCCGCGTTCAGTGCGGCAGCGGCGGTCGAACCGATGCGGCGGGCGCGTATCGTCTGCTGCACGGTAACCCCGCACCCGATGGCTTCGCCCATCGGTCCGCCTACTGCGCGGGGTCTGACGATGCTCGACGAACGACCACGACGCACACCTGACCATGCCTCACCCCAGACGCTCACGGTCTTCGTCGACGACGAGCCTGTCTCCGCAGACTCCGTCTGGCACCCGGGTGACACCGTGACCACCGCCCTCTCGTGGCTCGACGAGCAGCAGCTTCCCGCCGAGCTCCGATCACTGGCCGAGGAGGTCGAGAGTCGGCCGAACGGTGTCGGCCGGGGAGTCTTCTACGTCGACAGGTACCCGGGGTTCTCCCCTCAGCCAGTACTGTCCGTCAGCGGAGTGGTCGCGACCATCGAGGTCGCCGCGAACCTCGAACTGCACACTGACCAGGGCTGGAAACTGTTGCCCGCCAACGTGCAGATGTGGGACGTACCTGACACGGGCACGTGGCGCATGCCGAATCGGCAGTACTCGGTGCCCGGCACGTCCGGTGACCTTCGGTTCGTCGAACAGCACGAGTTCGTCGAGCGGTACGGCGTCACCACACCGACCTTCCGTCGCGATTCCCGATACTTCCGGGTGGTTGTGCTGTTGTCACTGCGGTCCCGCAAATGGTGCGATCCTGACCTCGTCGAGCGCGTCGATCACGGAAACGTAGATGGCAGATTTGGGTGAGCTGCTGACGGATCGGCAACGGGAGGTCCGCGGCGGCGCCGAACACTATATGTATCCCGCTCAGTACGTTCCCGTTTCGTGGAGATCGACATGCTGCGTTCAGGGGCATATCTGTTGCGGTACCGGTCAAGCGATTGTCGAATCCTGCCAGAAGACATCGACGAGACGCTCGACGAGCTGCTGCATCCGGTGAAGGCCTTCGGGAATGCGGTCGGGGCCGAACCGATATCGCGGACCGTTGAGGGACACGATCGCCACCAGATTCCCCGACGAATCCCTGACGGGAAGGGAGAGGGAGATCAATTCTTCTTCGAGTTCGTTGTCTATGAGTGCGAAGCCGCTTTCGCGGATCTGATCGAGCTCGGCCAGCAGGGCTGTGCGGTCGGTGATGGTGTGCGCTGTGAATGCGTCGAGCCTTTCGGGCAACCGGCCCACGATCTTCTTGATCGGCCACTCACCCAAGAGCACCTTGCCGCTGGAGCTGGCGTGGAGTGGAAACTGTTTGCCGATCATGTGATGCGACATCCGGGATGTGGTGCCCACGACATGCGATCCGGCGGCCTCGGCGATGAGGTCGAGTTCATCCTTCGCATTCGGCACCGACAACGTCACCGTTTCGTTGAACTGGTCGGCCAGCTGCCGCAGTAGTGGCTGAGCCCGGGCAGCAAGACCGGCATAGGGGTCGGCGTGCCGTCCGAGTCGGGACACTTCCGAGCCCAGGATGTAGTTGTTGTCGATGCGGTCCACCATGCCGGTCCGCTCGAGGCTGTAAAGCAGACGAAACGCGGTGGGACGGGAAATTCCGACCGCTTTGGCAAGGGTGCTCACCGTCGCACCGGTCTTGGGTCGGGAAGCGAGCTCGCGCAGTAGACGAACAGCCTTGGTCACCGACTTGTTGGCAATCTCGGACGGCTCGCTCAAATTGACTGCGACCAGTGCAGCCGTCTTCTGCTCGTTCATTGCTCACCCGTTTCTTTGGCGTATCTCACCTCGGCCGAGTCGTGGGTCAGGCGGCGGTCAGTTGCCGGATTCCACCGAGTCGGCCCTGATGGAAAACGAGAGGCTCGCCGTGTCCGGCGTCCATCTGCAACACCCGGGCGATGACGATGACATGGTCGCCGCCGTCGAGTTCATGGGTGACCTCGCAGTCGACGAAGGCGTGGGCGCCGTCGATCCGGGGTGATCCGGCCTCGGAGAGGGACCAGTCGATGTCGGTGAACTTGTTGGGCTGCTTGCTCGAGAGTGCGCGGCAGACCGATTCCTGGCCGGCGGAGAGGACGCTGGCGCACAGTCGTCCGGCGGCCCGGACCTTCGGCCAACTGGTGGAGGTGTGCGCGACACTGAAGCTGACCAACGGCGGATCCAGCGACAACGACTGGAAGGTACCGACCACCAGGCCGCACGGGAACTCCGCATCGGCGGTGATGCCGGACAGGGCGACCACACCGGTGGGCAGGTTCCCCATCACATTCCGGTAGTGCGCCTGGTCGATGGTGGAAGTAAGCATGACGACTCCTCTTCGGGTCATAGGCTGGCGCACGCGCCGGTCAAGCGGGATGGACTCAAGATGTGTTCATAAAGTGAACGCATCGTTCAAACCGACGTAAGTATTGCGTCCTACGTCACACCCTGTCAAGCATTGAGGGTCGCTGGTCGAGTACACGAGCGGCCTGAGGTCGGGTGAGGATCCACACCGCTCCTCGTTCGCCCGAATGTCAGAATTGTTCGTCCGAATCGATTCTGCAGCTCTGTTCGAATTGATTGCGCTCCATATGGTTAGATAGCCATAGCTCTCGGGTGCAGTCGAGCTCGTCCCCGGGCGACGTTGGCTGTCTGAGTCGAGCCAGGGGGGGCGCAAGGCGTCGGCGGGAGACGATCGATTCAGACTCGGCCCGAGACAGGCTTGACGGCCACCGAGGTCCCCGTCACACTTTCGAATCGATGCGTTCGGAATACGAACACTTTCAGGTCAACCTCGCTGCCCGTCGCCGCCAGCGCTGCCCGTATCCGATCATCGTCGACGAACTCGCCCAGCAGGACGACGACATCGCCTTCGCCTCTGCGCACGATGTCGCCGACTGCATCGGGCCGAAGATCTCGAAGGCAGGCGGGCTGATCGAGGACGGCGGCATCCTGCCCACTAACAGTCCCGGTCCGGGATCGAGGTCGACGAGGCCGTGCTCGGCGATCCGGTTGCCGTGTGGATCGCCTGACGTAGCCGGGCAGGCAAACAACGCCACCGTCAGAGGCGGACACCTCGCGCGGCGTACGTCCCGCGGGCCTGCGCCAGGGCCGCCTGCGCTCCCTCGTGGAGCACTTCGTAGTCTGCGGCGAGTGCAATGGTCCGGATTCCGTTCTCGGCGCAGGCCGTGGTCATTTCCTGACTACCGCCGTAGGCAGCGACGTCCAGTCCATGGCGAGTGCATGCCTCGACGATTCTGCGAACGGCATCGAAAGTGGCTCCCCCCAAGATATCCGAGGCGGAACCGGCCAGGGACAGCGTGAGGTCTGCCGTACCGATGAGGATCCCGTCGAGTCCGGGCGTTCCGCAGATGTTCTCGGCTTCGGCCAGGCCGTTCGCGTCCTCGATCATCAGGTAAACACGTTGAGGGGGTGCCGAGGCTGGGCGCAGTGCCGCCCGAACCGGTCCCCATGAGCGATGGCCCTCGGGGGCGTAGCGGCAGAAACCCACTGCCTCACGTGCCTGGGCGGCCGAGCCGATCTGCGGCACGACGACGACGTCGGCTCCCATGTCGAGCGCCCAGTTGGCTTGCGCGTAGTTCGTCGCCTGCGTGCGTACCCAGGCTTCGACGCCGGCGCCCTGCACGGCCGAGAGCAGAGGCACGACAGCGTCGGTACCGATTGCGCCGTGCTGCAAATCGATGACGGCCCAGTCGAATCCCGCGCGAACCATGAGTTCGACGGCGAAGACGGAGTCGAGTGTCAGCCATGCGCCGAGCGACGGTGAGGTCGAGGTCATTGTGTTGCGCTCCATTCGATGGATTTACGGGGGACCGTGGGTGACGCTCCCGGTCACTTCTGTGGCGTCGGTGGAATCAGCACCAACAACGGATAGGCGGCCGTGGTTGTCGATCGCTGCAGCGGCGACCTCGATCACCTCACCCCGATCGGCTCCGGGGAGAGCGACGTCGGTGCGGTACTCGAGCCCGCCGTGGCCCGTCAGGAGAATTGCGGTCAACCGTTGGCAGGGTGCCCCGATCACCCCAGCGCAGCGACCGGTTCGCGGGAGGTGAAGGTCTGGACGAGTTCGCCGATGTCGGTGATACGACTACGCAGCACGTCACCGGGGACGAGGAACCGCTGTGGTGTCCGGCCCACCCCCACACCGGCGGGCGTTCCCGTGAACACCACGTCGCCGGGATAGAGCTCGAGGGTGTGCGAGAGGTGCTCGATCAACGCCGGAACCGGGAAGATCATCTGTGCGGTGCGTCCGAACTGGACGAGTTCGCCGTTGATGCCGGCCTCGAGCGTGAGATCGTTCGGATCGTCGAATTCGTCGATCGTCACCAGCGCCGGTCCGATCGGGGCGAACCCGCGATGCGACTTGGCCAGGCTGAACTGCGGAACCGGTCCGGCCAACTGCCGGCCGCGGTCGGACAGATCCTGTCCGATAGACAACCCCGCGACGGACTCCCATGCCCGATCGGCCGGGATGTTGCGGCCACCCCGGCCGATCACGACCACGAGTTCGACCTCCCAGTCCACCGTCTCCGAGGGAAGAGGGACCGTGGTGACCGGGCCGGAGATCGCCGAGGCGAACTTGGTGAAGATCACCGGCGACTCGGGCCGCTCCACCCCGGATTCCGCCGCGTGGTCGGCATAGTTCAATCCGACGGCGAACACCTGGCGCGGAGCCGGCACCGGCGCCCCCAGCCGAGCCCGGTCGATTCCGCCGCATTGTGTCGGGGTGACCCGGTCGCGGTTACCCGTGTACCAGGTGACGAACTCCGCCCACCGCTCGTAAATCTTCTGCGGTTCGGCAGAAAAGTAGCCGTGGCTTTCCGCCTCGACATCGATGAGGCCGCCTCGCGTCGACACCTGTAGGCGGCCATCGAGATTGATCAACCGCACTGAAACTCTCCCATCGTGTGCCCTGTGGGTCGATTCCGTCCACCAGAGGCAGGACCGTCCGGCAACTGTGGTTCATTTGGCCACGAATCTTCAGTTTCTGAACAGCACGTTCATTTTGTGTGATTGTTGATAGTGCGGTGCGGGTCACAGCTTGTCAAGACGAAGGCCGGACTCGCGGCGGTCGCAGGTCCTGTCGCGACGGGCCGCGTGCGGAGGCGTGCCAGCACGCGATGACCGCGAGTTATGGTACGGGGAACAGATATTTAACAGATCGTGCCACCCCGATCGGCCCGGCATCCACCCTTGGGGGCGGCGCGACTGGTCGCAGACGTGGGGGCGGGGTCTTGACGGGCCATGAGGTCCATGTCACACTTTTGAGCGTGGCGTTCACTTATTGAACGATTGGAATGTCGGTGGTTGAACACGGTGCCGCCGACACACGCGCACACTTCATCCCCGCCTTCCCCGCCCCGGACGGCATTCACACCGTCCACGTCGGCTGTCATGTCGACGCGCACCAGCAAGGAGTGACCTGGTGACGATTACCAACACGGATTCCGTCGGAGAGTATGAGGACGGCCCGGTCGGCACGAAGGCCGACCCAGGGCCGGTCGACAAGAAGCGGTTCCTGGTCAAGCTGACCGGTGTGATCGCCGGTGGCATGTTCATCGACGGTTACATCCTCGGCATCGTCGGCACCGTCATCGGTGCCATCACCCTCGATTTGGATATGTCGCTGTACTGGGAGGGGCTGATCGGCGCCTCCGCGCTGATCGGCATCTTCGTCGGCGGCCCCCTCGGCGGTTGGCTGGCCGACAAACTCGGCCGCAAGCCGCTGTTCGCGATCGACCTGGCGATCTTCATCCTCGGATCGGTTATGCAGTTCTTCGTCGACTCGGCCTGGCAACTGTTCGCCGTCCGGTTGCTGATGGGCATCGCGATCGGGGCCGACTACTCCGTCGGCTGGCCACTGCTCTCCGAATTCGCCCCCCGACGGTTGCGCGGCAAACTGCTGGCCTATTGCGAGGTCGCCTGGTACGTCGGCTTCATGTTCGCCTTCGTCTCCGGCTTCCTGATGACCACCGTGTGGTCCCTCGACTGGCGCATCGTGCTCGGCTCGAGCACCGTTCCGGCGGTGATCTTGTTCCTGGCTCGGCTGGGCATGCCCGAATCCCCGCGCTGGCTGATGAACAAGGGGCGCACCGAAGACGCAACCGAGATCGCCCACGCCTACCTCGAGGACCCGTCCGACGTCGTCGACATCGCCAACGAGGGCACCCGCAAGGGCACCTTCGGGATGCTGTTCTCCCCGGCCTACCGGCGGGCGACCATCTTCATCTCGATCTTCTGGTTCTGCGCGGTGGCACCGTATTTCGCGATCGCCACGTTCGCAGCCAGTGTGCTGGAGGGCTACGGCCTCGGTGACGGACTCGTCGGCGCCATCGGGGTCAACGGCCTCGCCCTGGTCGGTGTCATGGTCTCGGTCCTGCTCATCGAACGTGTCGGCCGGCGGAAGCTGACCATCCCGCAGCAGTGGGTCTGCGCGGTGGTCCTGCTGATCATCGGATTGTGGACGTCCGCGCCGCCCGCGGTGGTGCTGATCTGCTTCCTGGTCTTCGCGTTCGCCAACGCCATGTCCACCGCCCTGACCGGGGTCTACCCGGGGGAGATCTTCCCGACCGAGATCCGCGGCTTGGGAACCGGTTTCGCGACCGCGTTCAGCCGGGTCGGTGCGGGTCTGGGCACGTTCTTCCTGCCGTGGTCGATGCACAACCTCGGAAGCGGGGTGACGATGCTGATCGCCGCCGGCATCTGCGTCGTCGGTGCCGTGGTCTCTCAGGTCCTCGCCCCGGAAACGATGGGCCGCAACCTGAGCGAAACCTCGGCCCCCCGCGTCGGTCGGCGCGCACGAACCTGACCGAAACCCCTCCAAGCGGATTCACAAGAGGCATCCGCAGAGAGCACCGGGAACCGGAGTCCGTACCAGGGCTCCGGTTCCCGGTGATTCACGCAGAATGGCTGATCGGCGGGACTATTCGCCCACCGCGTCCTGCCAGAACACCTCGACGAGGCGCTCGACGATGGCCTGCATCTGCTGGAGCGCTTCGGGAATGCGGTCGCGCCCGAAGCGGTAGCGGGGGCTGTTGAGCGTCAAGATCGCCACCAGCGTGCCGGAGGAGTCCCGCACCGGCCGCGACAGCGAAATCAGTTCTTCTTCGAGTTCGTTGTCGATGATGCCGAACCCCTGCTCGCGGACCTGATCGAGTTCCCGGAGCAGAACGGCACGATCGGTGATGGTGTGGGGCGTATAGGCCTCGAGCTTCTCGGGCAGCAGCGCGAGCACCTTGTCCAGCGGCATCTCGGCGAGCAGTACCTTGCCGGTGGAGCTGGCGTGCAGCGGATATTGCTGGCCGACCATGTGCGATGACATGCGGCTCATGATCCCGACCACGTGCGAGCCGGCGGCCTCGGCGACCAGGTCCAGGCCGTCCTGCGAATTCGGCACCGACAGCGTCACCGATTCGTTGAACTTGTCGGCCAGCTCCTGCAGCAGCGGTTGCGCGCGCGCGACGAGTCCGGCGTAGGGGTCGGCGCGCCGTCCGAGGCGGGCCATTTCCCAGCCGAGGATGTAGTTGTTGTCGATTCGGTCCACGAGCCCGGTGCGTTCGAGACTGTAGAGCAGACGGAACGC
This sequence comes from Rhodococcus mengyinensis, assembly GCF_048381435.1. Classification (NCBI taxonomy): domain Bacteria; kingdom Bacillati; phylum Actinomycetota; class Actinomycetes; order Mycobacteriales; family Nocardiaceae; genus Rhodococcus; species Rhodococcus mengyinensis. The sequence goes on from NZ_JBLWIT010000107.1 coordinate 25,797, forward strand.
GGTGGGCCGGGAGATCCCGACCCCCTTCGCGAGCGTGGTCACGGTGGCGCCGGTGCGCGGGTGCGCGGCCAACTCCCGTAGCAGCCGAACCGCTTTGGTCACCGACTTGTTCGTCATCTCCGTCGGTTCGGGTACTTCGCTCATGCCACCCCTTTGTCGCGTCGGTGCGCACCACACCCTCGGGTGCGCGCTTCCACGACCACTCTACCGCCCCGGCGTTCATATAGTGAACGCCGGGGCGGCTAAGTGGGGAACTCTCGGGCGCATACCGCGCGCTCGTCGGTTGTCAGGACCGGGCGCGGCCCCAAGTGGACGATTCGCCGGCAGAGTTGACCGTGCGGGGGATCTCGAGGGGGTTGCGTTCCTGAATCGGTGCGGGCAGGAGCACTTCCGGGGCGTCCTGGTAGGTGACCGGGCGCAGGAATCGGCGGATCGCGGTGGTGCCCACCGAGGTATGCGAGACCGCGGTGGTGGCGGGGTAGGGGCCGCCGTGGTGCTGGGCGGGGGTGACCGCGACGCCGGTGGGCCACCCGTTGAACACCAGTCGCCCGGCGCGGGTGGCGGCGATCCGGGTGATCCTGCGGAGCTGGTCGCGTTCGTCGGGGGTCGGTTCGGTGCGGGTGTGGACGGTCACGGTGAGGGTGCCGCCGACACCGTTCAGGACTCGGTTCACCTCGTCCTCGGAGCCGTACTCCGCGATGATCGCGGCGGGGCCGAAACTCTCCTCGAGCAGCGTGTCCGCCTGGGCGACCAACTGCTCGGCGGTCGTGCGTAGCAGCGTCGGGGTGACCTCGGGTACCCCACTCTCGCCGGTCGATGCGGTGCCCTTGACGAGGACCTCGACGCCGGGTGCCGCGGCGGCCGCCTCGATCCGATGGTGGTAACCCTCGGCGATCTTCGCGGTGAGCATCCGCGCCGCGGGCACCTGCTGGGAGAGGGCGGTGATCTGTTCGGTGATCGGCGATCCGGCAGGCACCAGCAGGATGCCGGGCTTCGTGCAGAACTGTCCGGCTCCGAGGGTGAACGAACCGACGAAGCCGGACGCGATCGCCTCGGCACGCTCGTCGAGTGCACCGGCGGTGACGACGGCCGGGTTGACGCTGCCGAGTTCACCGAAGAAGGGGATCGGGTTGGGTCGGGCGGCGGCGATGTCGAACAGGGCACGGCCACCGGCGACGGACCCGGTGAAGGCGGCAGCGGCGATCCGCGGGTCCTCGAGGGCGCGGGTGCCGGCCCGGAAACCGCTGATCAGCGCAAACGTGCCGTCGGAGGCGCCGGCCGCGGACAGTGCCCCGGCGACGACCTCGGCGGTGGCGGCGGAGGTGCGGGGGTGGCCGGGATGGGCCTTGAGCACCACCGGGCAGCCGGCAGCGAGCGCCGAGGCGGTGTCGGTGCCGGCGACGGAGAACGCGAAGGGGAAGTTGCTGGCGGCGAAGACCAGGACCGGGCCCACGGGGATCTGATACCGGCGCAGGTCCGGGCGGGCGCCGAGGACGAAGTCGGGATCTGCGCGGTCGATGATCACGTCCAGGAAGGTGCCGTCGATCAGTTCCTCGGCGAACATCCGCAACTGCACACAGGTGCGGTTCAGTTCACCGCTCAACCGAGCCTGGGGAAGCCCGGTTTCGGTGAGGGCCTCGGCGACCAGCGCTTCCGCGTGCGCCTCGAGGGCGTCGGCGATCGCGACGAGCACAGCGGCGCGACCGTGGGGGGTGCGGTCCTCCCAGAGCGGTGCGGCGGCGGCCGCGGCGTCGAGGAGGCGGTCGAGCTGTGCGTCGGTGGTGTCCTGCTCGATCGAACGGGTGTCAGTCATGAAATGCGAAATCCTTTTCTGAGTTCGAGGCTCGCGCCGGAGTGCGGCGCAGCCGGGGTGTGTGGGTCAGGCGGCGGTGAGTTGCCGGATTCCACCGAGTCGGCCCTGATGGAAAACGAGAGGCTCGCCGTGTCCGGCGTCCATCTGAAACACCCGGGCGATGACGATGACATGGTCGCCGCCGTCGAGTTCATGCGTGACCTCGCAGTCGACGAACGCATGCGCCCCGTCGATCCGGGGTGATCCGGCCTCGGAGAGGGACCAGTCGATCTCGGCGAACTTGTTGGGCTGCTTGCTCGACAAGGCGCGGCACACCGACTCCTGGCCGGCGGAGAGGACGCTGGCGCACAGTCGTCCGGCGGCCCGGACCTTCGGCCAACTGGTGGAGGTGTGCGCCACACTGAAGCTGACCAACGGCGGATCCAGCGACAACGACTGGAAGGTACCGACCACCAGGCCGCACGGGAACTCCGCGTCGGCGGTGATGCCGGACAGGGCGACCACACCGGTGGGCAGGTTCCCCATCACGTTGCGGGATACCTCCGCGCCGGTGCGCAGCTCCGCGGTGGTGTCGGCGGCGATCGCCGCCACCAGGGACTGGGTGCCGTCGGCGAGGCGGAATACTGCCGACGCCTCGTGCATCAAATGCCACGAGCCGGCGGCGGCAGCGGTCCACCGCAGGGCGGTGGTGAATGCCCCCTCGGTGAGAGGGCCATTGAAGTGGCCGACCCAGGCCGCCTCGTTCGCCTGGTATTCGTCCTCGCTCAGCTGTAATCGGTCGAGCATGTCCTGCACGCTGTACCGGTCGATATTCGCGAGCTCGGGTGCTGCCGGCGGCAGATCGGGCCGGGGGACGAACTTCATGGTGTCGGCGAGCAGCCGACGCATACCGGGATCGATCAGTTCCATGAATTTATCGAGCGTGCCGGTGCGCACCTGGTCGCCGGCGAGCCAGTACGCCTGCTCCGCGCGCGGTCCGCGGGTCACCTCGAGTCCGTATCGGGTGATTTCGGCCCACACGTGCGGCTGCACCCAGTGCATCCAGGTGCCGCCGATCTCGAGGTCCCGACCGAGACGATGGTCGGTCCACACCCGTCCGCCGAGCCGGTCGCGCGCTTCGAGCACCACGACACTCAGTCCTGTGCCGGACAGTTCCCGGGCGGCGATCAACCCGGCGATGCCGCCGCCGACCACGACGACATCGGCTTCGTGCTGCTGGTGGGCATTGTCCGCCATATCCACTCCTCACCGCCGTGAACTCAGGGGACGGATTCGGGACCCCTGTGTACGCGTGATGTTCATAAACTGAACGTCTCGTTCAAAATCTCTCGCCACTGATCCTGAGCTGTAGGTCACAATCTGTCAAGAGCGACGGACGCCGGGCGTGTGCCGGGCGGAGCGCGCTCAGGGGAAGCATGCGTACAGCCCGCACTCGAGCGACGCAGCCCCCGGCCAATCACCGACCCACGACCGCACGGGCCCAGGCGCTGGCGACTTGCGGTACGGGTACCGAATTCCCAGCTGGCGCCATAAGTGGGGCGCGATCCGCCGGCGCCGACCGCGAGGCGGCACGCCCGGATTCATCGCGCGTCCCGGGACAGGTCTTGACGCGCCCTGAGTCCCATGTCACACTTTTGACCACATCGTTCAGTTTATGAACACGCAGCGCGGTTGAGCTGCAGCGCCCTACCGATCGAGCCCATCCCAACGACCCGCAGTCGCCGGAGATCCCTCGGATTCCGCGGCCGTGCACCATTTCACGAAGGTTGTGACAACACGTGCGAACATCTGCTTCCCGCCCATCCGCCACTGCGCACGGCGATTGCCCACCGTCGTCGGTCGTGATCGCCACGCCCAAGCGCACGAGCGAGGAGGCCTGATGACCATCACGAACAACGAGGCCGTGGACATCGGCCAACAGTCAGTCGACAAGCAGCGCTTCCTGGTCAAGCTGACCGGTGTCATCGCCGGCGGCATGTTCATCGACGGTTACATCCTCGGCATCATCGGCACCGTCATCGGGGCCATCACCCTCGATCTCGGCATGTCGCTGTTCTGGGAGGGGCTGATCGGGGCGTCCGCGCTGATCGGCATCTTCATCGGCGGCCCCCTCGGTGGCTGGCTCGCCGACAAACTCGGCCGCAAGCCGCTGTTCACGATCGATCTGGCGATCTTCACCGTCGGTTCGGTCCTGCAGTTCTTCGTCGACTCGACGTGGCAGCTGTTCCTGGTCCGGCTTCTGATGGGCGTCGCGATCGGCGCCGACTACTCGGTCGGCTGGCCACTGCTCGCCGAATTCGCTCCCGCCCGTCTGCGCGGCCGGTTGATGGCCTGCAACGAGGTCGCCTGGTACCTCGGATTCATGACGGCCTTTATCGCCGGCTTCCTGATGACCACCGTGTGGTCCCTCGACTGGCGCATCGTGCTCGGCTCGAGCACTCTGCCCGCCGTCATCCTGCTCCTGGCCCGGTTGGGTATGCCCGAATCCCCGCGCTGGCTGATGAACAAGGGCCGCACCGAAGAGGCAACCGAGATCGCCCATACGTATCTCGAAGACCCCGCCGACGTCCTCGACATCACCAACGAGCAAACCCGCAAGGGCACCTTCGGGATGTTGTTCTCCCCGGCCTACCGGCGCGCGACGATCTTCATCTCCGTGTTCTGGTTCTGCGTGGTGGCACCGTACTTCGCCATCGCCACCTTCGCGGCCAGCGTGCTCGCCGACTACGGTCTCGGTGACGGACTCGTCGGCGCCCTGGGGGTCAACGGCCTCGCCCTCGCCGGTGTGGTTGTTTCGGTCCTGCTCATCGAACGCATCGGCCGGCGGAAGCTGACCATCCCGCAGCAGTGGGTGTGCGCCGCGGTCCTCGCCGCCATCGGGCTGTGGACCTCTGCACCGCCGGTACTGGTGCTGATCGGCTTCCTGGTCTTCGCGTTCGCCAACGCCATGTGCACCGCGCTGACCGGTGTCTACCCGGGTGAGATCTTCCCGACCGAGATCCGCGGCCTCGGTACGGGTTTCGCGACCGCGTTCAGCCGCGTCGGCGCCGGTCTGGGCACGTTCCTGCTGCCCTGGTCGATGCACAACCTCGGCGCGGGCACCACGATGCTCATCGCCGCCGGCATCTGCGTCGTCGGCGCCTCGGTCTCCCAGCTCCTCGCCCCGGAAACGATGGGCCGCAGCCTCAGCCAAACCTCCGCTCCGCACCAGCGGTAACCACCCACAATCCCGAGCGCGGAGTCGTCGGGCCGACAACGATGTCAGCCCGCGACTCCGCCTCGACCCAGAACGTCCCACCACACTCCGTGTGTTCGCCAAGGAAGGAGCCAGCGATCATGTCGACCATCTCGGACGCGGTCACCGCACTGGCAAACAAGGGAATGGTCCTCGTCGTCGACGACGAGGACCGCGAGAACGAGGGCGACCTGATCATGGCCGCCGAATACGCGAGCACCGATGCGGTCGCGTTCTTCCTCGAACACACATCCGGGTTTCTCTGCGTCGCCATCGACGAGGCCCGCGCCGGCAAGCTCGGTCTCGACCTGATGGTCCCCGACAACACCGAAGCCCACAACACTGCCTTCCTGGTCAGCGTCGACTACCGGCACGGCACCACCACGGGAATCAGTGCGGGCGATCGCGGCGCCACCATCCGGGCACTGGCCGACCCCGCCCTGCACCCCGCCGACCTCGCCAGGCCCGGCCACGTGATGCCGCTGCTCGCGAAGCCCGGAGGTGTTCTCGAGCGCCCGGGGCACACCGAAGCCGGAGTCGACCTGTGCCGCATGGCCGGGCTCAGCGGCGCCGCCCTGCTCTGTGAGATCGTCACCCCCGACCGGCGCGAGATGATGCGCCGCGACGACCTCCGGCAACTCGCGGCACGGCACTCGATCCCGATGATCTCCATCGCCGAACTGCGCGCCTGGCGCTCACGCGCGGCGAGCACGGTGACACCGCTGCGCCACAGTGCCGCCCGCTCCGAGAACATCGTTCTCCGGTCCGGTCGCAGCACCCTGCCGACCGAGGTCGGGACATTCGACGCGCTCGCCTATCAAGCACCCGGCAACGGCGTCGAGCACCTGGCCCTGGTGATGGGTGACGTTGCCGCCGACGACGCCCCGCTGGTCCGGCTGCACAGCGAATGCATCACCGGTGACCTCGCCGGCTCCCTGCGCTGCGACTGCGGCCCCCAGTTCCGATCCGCCATGAGCGCGATCGCCGACGCCGGCACCGGCGTCCTGATCTACCTTCGCGGACACGAAGGCCGCGGAATCGGCCTGGGTCACAAACTGCGCGCCTACGAACTCCAGCAACATGAGGGCCTCGACACCATCGACGCCAACGTCAGCCTCGGCCTGCCGGTCGACAGCCGCGACTACCGCGTCGCCTGCGAAATCCTCGACGACCTGAGGGTGGGCCGAGTGCGGCTGATGACGAACAACCCCGACAAGGTTCGGGCCCTGAGCGATCACGGCATCACCGTCGCCGAACAAATCCCACACGAGTCGTCACCGACCGTCTACAACCGGTCGTATCTGACCACCAAACGCGACCGCATGGGGCACACCCTGCAGCGGCTCGGATGACAGCCGTCGCCGTGGCCGGAGCCCAGCGGATCCTCGCCGACACCGGCGCACCCTGACGATCGAGTTATCCCAGAAGGACGGACTAGCCCTGGTGGACTCCATTCCGCTGAACCCGCAGACTCCACCCGCACGAGACAGACTGGTTCTGGTCACCGGCGTCGAACAGCCTGAGGGCGCCTATGCCGCCCGCACTCTCGGCACGCACGGATTCGACGTCATCGCACACAGTTTCATTTCGGAGGCGGCCGAGCAGGTCGCCCAGGACATCACCGGCGTCGGTGGCCGCGCGACCGCCGCCGTCGCCGATCTCACGATCGACGGGGAGGTCGACCGGCTCTTCACCGGCATCGAAGACACCCACGGCCGGGTCGACACCGTCATTCACGCCGCCTGGATCCCCGGACCCGAATCCACCGGCACGCCGCTCCAGTCGATCCATCCGCACGACTGGGACCGATTCCTCCTCGCTCATCTGCGGATGTTGTTCACAACCGTGCGCCGGGCGATGCAGTCGATGAGTGGCCGCAACCGCGCAGGGTCCATCGTCACCGTCGTCGGCGTAGACCGATTAGCCGCTGACACAGGGGAATCCACCCTGACCCGTCGGGTGATCGACGGCGCGATCGAGGCTTTCACCGCCGCCGCGGCACACGACATCAGCGCGCGAACCGTACAGGTCAACACCATCCGTTTGATCGACGAACTCCCGTCACCCGCTTTCCCCGACGAGCACATAACTCCGGATTTCGACACCGCCCTCGTCTTTCTCGCCGACCCCGCCCACCACAGCTGGTCCGGCAAGGTGCTCTCCGCACCCGCGGCCCGGTTCGCCGACACGCACTGAAATCCCACCACCTATTTCCTCCCAACACCTTTGGAGTACACCCGTGACTGTCGTGTCCGAAGCCACCGCACCGCAGAAGGTCGAGCTGACCGACGAGGAGATCTTCGCCGGCCACATCGGGGGGAAGCTCTCGGTTGAGACCACGACCGCCCTCGATACGCAGCGCGCCCTGTCCATCGCCTACACCCCCGGCGTCGCGCAGGTCTCCCGCGCCATCGCCGCCGACGAAACCCTCGCCGACCGGTACACCTGGACCAGCCGCCTGGTGGTCGTCGTCTCCGACGGCTCCGCGGTACTCGGCCTCGGGGACATCGGCCCGCGGGCCTCCCTGCCCGTGATGGAGGGCAAGTCCGCCCTGTTCAAGAACTTCGCGGGCCTGAACTCGATCCCGCTGGTCCTCGACACCAAGGACCCCGACGAGATCGT
>NZ_JBLWIT010000108.1:0-7462 GCF_048381435.1 Rhodococcus mengyinensis
GGGACTGCCCCCACCCTGGTTGACACACGGGGTGTGCAGTTTCAGGCCGCGTGTGCGGTCTGATGGAGCGTCTCATATTCGACGGGTGTCAGTCGACCGAGACCGCGTTGCCGGCGACGCCGGTGGTAGGTCTTCTCGATCCACTCGACGATCGCCAACCGTAGTTCCTCACGGCTGCTCCAGCGGCGACGGTCGAGGACATTGCGTTGCAGCAACGCGAAGAACGATTCCATCGCGGCATTGTCACCACATGCCCCCACCTTCCCCATTGATCCTTGTAAACCATTGCAGGTCAGCAATTCTACGAAGATCCCGGAACGGAACTGGCTGCCGCGATCGGAATGTACGACGGTGCCGTCCGGGTTGCGGAGCGCAATGGCATTTCGCAGCGCCGAACATGCCAGGTCCGCGGTCATCCGGTCGGCGATCGAATAGCCGACGATCCGGGTGGAGAAGCAGTCCTTGATCGCGCAGAGGTAGAGCTTGCCCTCATCGGTCCAGTGCTCGGTGATGTCGGTCAACCACAACCGGTCGGGCTGCTGGGCGCTGAACTGCCGCCTGACGAGGTCGTCATGGACCGGTGGCCCGGAGCGACGATGAAGTCCTCGCTTCTTGGCGAACACCGAGAAGATCCGCTGCTGCGAACACAGCCGGTGGACGCGGTTCTCGCCGGCGACGATGCCGTGGGTGGGTAGTTCGTCGGCGATGAACCGGTATCCGAACTCCGGATCGCCGGCGTGGATATCGAGTGCGGCGTTGATCAGATGGGCATCGTCCCAGTCCCGTCGGGACACGGGATCGGTGTTCCACTTGTAGAACGCTTGCCGGGAGAATCCCAGCACCCGGCAGGTCACCGCGACGGCGATACCGTCGGCGGCAAGTTCACGGACCAGCGGGAACATCATTTTGGGTTGACGTCCCTCGATAGGTAGGCCACCGCCCGGCGCATCACCTCCGCTTCCTGTTCGAGCAGCCGGATACGTTTGCGGGCCTCGCGGAGCTCGTCGGATTCGTCTCGTGTGAGGCCCGGTCGGGTGCCGTCCTCGATGTCGGCCTTGCGCAGCCAGTTCTTCAGGCAAGTCTCGGAGATCCCGAAATCTTTCGCGATCTGCTCCAGCGGGGCTTCGCGTTTGCGGGCCACGGCGACGACGTCGCGGCGGAACTCTTCCGGGTACGGCTTTGGCATGTCGATCATCCTTCCACCGTGAGGGCAGATCCCTCACAGGTCAGGTGTCAACCAGAGCCGGGGCAGTCCCCAGCGTCATCGCCGCTGCCGAATAGATGCAGGTTGTCAGCCAGAACCTGACGACTGGCCGACTGGAGTAATCCGCGATGATGATGCGCACACCGTTGGTACCGTGCAGCACTGCGAGCCATAAGATCGCCAAATCCCACAGCTGCCAAAATGGGTTTGCCCACTTTCCAGCAACGAAGGCGAAGTCAACTTTATGAACACCGTCGCCCGCCACCAAGTTGACATAGACGTGGACAACGACCAGGACCAACAGCATCACGCCGGAGAATCGCATGAAGACCCAGGCGTATTTTTCGAAGTTCCCCTTACTGCGTGCCTGCTGTGCCTGGTCGCGCGTGGCAATTGAGACAGACATTTGCTTCCCCTCAGATGTAGTGACTCAGATGACGCACAACGAACGGGACCAACGCGAGCCCCCAGAGCACCACGACGATCCACAGCATCAGCTTCGACTTCTCGATGCCGTTCGACCAGAAGTCCAAGATGACGATACGAATCCCATTGAAACCGTGACCGAGGATCGCAGCGACGAGGCCCACCTCACCGAGTCCCATGATGAGAGTCTTGTAGCTACCGATAACCTCGTCATAGGCCTCGGGTGAGACTCGCAGAGTGAGGTTGTCGGCGACGTGCACCAAGAGGAACACGTAGATAACCATGCCGCTTACGCGCTGGGAAACCCAGGCCCACATCGAGAGTCCGCCACGATAGAGGTTACTGCGGACGGGAGCAGAACGAGTCACCTCACGAGCATCACTTTCCGTCATAGATGGGCAACCTTCGTTTCCATGACGCCAATCAGTGCGAAGCATACTGTCTGATCCAATGTCACTCGGTCTGCCGGATCCTGTTGGGTTGTGGCCGCGCACTGCAAGGTCGACTCCTGGAGCCTTGGTCCGATGCATGTTTCGCGCCGCGGCTGATCTGCACGTAAGGCATCAAGAGCTCGGCGAGTAACCGCCACTATCCAGGCTGCCACATCGTCAATCGGCGCTTGTGCGCTCGCTTTCACCAACCCGCGCCAACACTCTGAAACGATGTCTTTCGCATCGGCGTGGGTACCGATCACTGCATACGCGACCCGTATCAGGCGGGTGTCACTTGCACTGAACTCACGCGCCAATCGTCCCTCTGTACTGATCGGTGCCAATGGAATCACCATCGGATTGTGTTGTCCCTTCGCCAGGAAATCGCTCGTATAGTGAGGACGTTGCGGCTCCGCCAGATGGGACACAATCTGGCCCGGTGAGACGTAGATAACAAGGATGACCTCCTTCCTCGCGAGTGCTGGGTGTTGAGCAGTGGACTCATGAGGAGAACAGGCTTCATGGCACCGGTCTCGCGCGAGTGAGTAACTGCTTAACGGTGCGCTCCAACCAATTGCTCGGGCGCCGTAGCGGCCGCGGGGGGCTCTAGGCCTCTTAGTAGCCATCAACCAGGGAACGGTCTCGGCCGGAATGACCGCGCCAGAGACTGCTGCGACGAATCACCAGGGGGGTGGCACGCTCCGTGGAACTGAACGGCTCATGTTTCGCAGCCGCCCACGAACGCCGTCGATCTCGCGGGGTCGGGCCAGCTAGGTGTGAGGGGACGGAGTTGGTCGCACACCAGATATTGACACACAGCGCTACCCGGCTTACTCAACTCGGCTTACAGGCAAAATTGTCGGTAGGTCGAGGTCAAATGGGACTGCCAACAAGGTGCCCGAGTGCGTATGCGGCCGTCATCGCGATCGCACCGCCCGCCACGATGCGCAACACCGCCCGACGCCGTGCGGCACGGCCCAGTCGGGCACTGATGGTCCCGGCGAGCGCCAGCGCAAGTAAAACCGCTCCGAACGTGACCGGGATGCGCGCAGGCACAGGGGGCATGAGGATGGCGATTAGTGGTAACAATGCGCCGATCGTGAACGAGATTGCGGAGGAAAACGCTGCCTGCCAAGGATTAGCCAGGTTGTCTGGATCGATGCCCAGTTCGATATCTACGTGGGCAGCGAACGCATCGCGCTCAGACAGTTCGTGGGCGACCGTGAGTGCTGTGTCGACGCTTAGACCCTTTGCATGATATAGCGCGGCAAGCTCGGCGAACTCCTGTTCAGGGGATTCTTCAAGTTCTCGTTGTTCCTCGGCAAGCATCGCGCGTTCGGTGTCACGCTGGGTACTCACCGAAACGTATTCGCCGAGTGCCATCGACACCGCGCCGGCCGCCAGCCCTGCGATTCCAACGGTGAAGATCGGCGAGCGTTCGGTGCTCGCCGCAGCGACCCCGATAACCAGACCTGCGACGGACACGATTCCGTCGTTGGCACCCATCACCCCGGCGCGGAGCCAGTTCAACCGCGAAGCCATTGTGTCAGTGTGTGGTTCCGACGGGTGCAGTTCGATTTCGATGTTAGGAGTATGGGAGTGGGTAAGTTCCATGGTCTGGCAGCATAATTCGCTATACCTCGAGGCGCCAGGCTCCGAAGCCTAACCAACGTTAGTATGCCATAACGTAATTCGATGGGTTTATAGTTTAGAACGATTGCTACCTATAGAGGAAGGCCTACTGTCGAGTCCTGTCCAGATGACAGCGCGGATTTGGGTTGCGCTATCGGGCGGACACGTGCCGATCTCGAAACGCGGCCGCAGACCTGTACATTTCGATTGCTCATGCATGCGAACTTCAACGCACCGACGCCCCTCCTCAAGTTCCTGGTGCGGAACAAGGGACCGTGGGGTGCCTCGACGATCTCGAGATCGCCCCACAGGCGGCCAATCACATCCCGAATGCCGCATCCACGAAGGAGGACACGATTGCCCTGTAGCCGGGTAGGTGTGGTGTTTTCGAACCGACGACAGGTGCCCTCCGACAAGTCCATAGACCGCTATCCACTAGTTGGCCACAATCCTCAACCACTGGCCAGCCTGACCCGAGATCCCTACATACTGCTCAGCTTCCGGTTCTTACTGATGCCGCAGTGGGCGCAGGTGGGAAAGGGGAACGCTTCTACTACGCGCACGACGCTCTGAGAGAGCGCCTCATGCGAGTTTAAACGGTACTGGGCCTAGAACTTGTTTAGTTGGCGATGGAGCGCGCCGCCATCCCAGTAGTCGGTGCTTGAAATAATTTGACTGTCTCGCACTTCCAGCATCTGCACTCCCGTCAAGAGGAGGCTTTGTCCTTTCGGCTCGTACGAGCCCAAGCGGCCGTGCAGGTGACCGGATAGCTCGTAGGGCACCGCCGCACGGTTGCCATCGATGAGAATCTCACCAAGGTTCCATTGCGCGTCGGGGAATGCTTCGAAGAGTCGTGAGAGACCAGCCGCGATCTGCTCCGGTTTGCGATGGTCTGCGCCAACCGCGACATCGCGGTGCCGACATCGCGGAGCGTAAAGCTTCACTACATCCTCCGGGCGATGGTTGTTGTACGCCTTGTACAGATCAGTCACGATCTGGGTGATCGAGTCCATGAGAGGTGCATACCTTCCTCGAAGGCCTACGTACGTTTCGCACACTGGGTTCCCACCAGCTTGGTGGGATCGCTGCCTCAACTTGGCTGGGGAGGCTCGCCGTTCCATGCATCTCGGAGAATGGCGCGGAGGGGTTGTAGATCGAGCGGCCGGGGACTGACAAGGTTCTTGGCCACAGCTGCTCCCGTTACTGCGTCGATCTGGTTCTTTGTGATGCCGATGGCTCGGAGTCCTGCCGGTGCGCCGACCGACCGGGCCAGCGACCAGACATTGTCAGCAAGTGTCGTCGGGTCGCACTTCATCGCCTCGGCCAAACGCGCCATGGTCTCGGGGATCGCGGGTTCCAGATACCGGATGACGTAGGGCAGAACGATCGCGTGAGTTTCGGCATGGGGAGCGTCGCACATTCCACCGAACAGATGACATAAAGCGTGGTGCAGACTTGTGCCTACTGTGCCCAGCGCGATGCCGGCGAGGCAGGCGGCGATGAGAACCTCTCCACGGGGTGCAAGGTCGGTTGTGGTGTGCGCGCTCGGCAGGAAGCGCTGGAGTCGGCCGGCACCATCGAGAGCCAGTGCGTCGGTGATCGGGTCATGGTTTGTCGCCCACAAGGCTTCGGCGCAGTGGGCCAAGGCGTTCATCCCGCTGGGGCCGACGATCGAGGAAGGGAGCGCGGTCAGGAGCTGTGGGTCGTAGACGACGATCTTCGGAAGGGCCGCAGGGTCGCGGGCGGTCTTCTTGTCTTTTCCGCTGGTGAGCCCATACCGGACTTCCGCAGCTGATGGGCACACGATTCCGCGAAAAGGCGTGTTGACGTGCGGGGACGCCGCGCGGCCGCGTTGGGGTCGTGTTACTACAGGCCTTGCTTTGGCGGGATCTCGCTTACGCGTCGGTGGGGGCGAAGTCGAAGAACCGGGGCGGTTCGGGCAGCTCGAGCGCGGTAAGGATCTTTCGCTGCCCGGCGGTGACGGCGGAGCGTTGCGCCACCTGGCCGTGGTCGGTGGCGAGGGTGACCAGGTGCATCCGGTCGAGCTCGTGACGGATGCTGCGCCAGGTGTCACCGGTGGCGGTCTCGGCGACCCGGATCAGCAGCAGCGCCAGCCAGCACAACTGGACGTGGGCGCGGATGCGGTCCTCGCGGTGGTGGAAGACCGGCCGCAGCCCGAGCGAGCCCTTCATGTCGCGCCACCCGGCTTCGACGGCGAGCAGCTGCTTGTAGGCGGCGGCCAGGTCCTCCGGGGTGAGGGTGGTGTCGGACGTGCGTAGCAGCCACTTGCCGTCCAGGCCGGCCTCGGTCTTGATCGCCGTGTGGTCGATGCGCAGCAGCCCGGTGTTGGTGCGCCGCAGATACCGTCGCAGTCCCGGCTTGGATTTGAGCGAGCCGACCAGCTCGTCGCGGCGGCGCGATGTCCAGGTGTCGGAACCGTCGATCAGCTCTTCGAGGTGCGCGACGAGGTTCTCCCGTACGGCCGCGTCGCGGTCCGCCTGGTCCGGGTTGTGGCAGACGACGAATCGCCTGGTCCGGGCGCCGCCGTCGCCGTCCCCGTCACCGCCGGGCGCGACGTGCACCTCCTTGACCCGCAGGTTGCCGGCCACGGTGTGGTAGCGGCCCGGCCTGGCGAGCGCGGCGGCGGCCTCGGTGTTGGTGTGGCGCAGCTTCTCGGCGTGGATGTAATGCCCGCCGCCGCGGGTCAAATACGCTCGGTTCGCGGCGGAGGCGAAACCACGGTCGGCGACCCAGACCAACCGGCGCAGGTTCCACCCGTCCAGGTCGTCTTTGACGGTGCGGATGATCGCGGTGTCGGCGGTGTTGCCGGGGAAGGTCCAGCAGCGCACCGGGATCCCGTCGCGGGTGACGGCCATCGCGATCACCACCTGCGGCAGGTCGGTGCGGAAGTCCTTGGAGTGGCCGAACTCCCGCGCCCCGGACTCGGCCGGGTTACCGGCCCCGTCGTCGCTGGGCGGATCGGCCCGCTCCGGGCCCTCGGTCTCGAAGTAGGTGCTCGTCGTATCGACGAAAACGATGTCCAAATCCAGGTTTAACAGGTGCGCAACGGAATTGAACACATCGGCGGCGATCTCCTCGAGGGCGTCGAGGAGGAAGTCCATGCCCCGGTAGGCCTGATCGTCGGACAACGCGGTCATGTGCTCGATGGCGACGCGTTCGGTCACCCAGCCGGTCGCCGCGAGCTTCGAGCCGGGTTCGAGCGCGCGCTGGGCGACGAGGGTGAAGATCACCCGCTCCACCGCGTCGGCGGCGAGCCGCCGCCCCTCGGCGGCGCGGCGGATCGCCGCCGAGATCCCCAGCCGGTCCCAGAGCCGGTCCAGCGTCCACGCCCCGCCGAGGCGCCGGCAGTCGAGGATCTCCACCTCCCCGCCCGCGGTCGACGCCGCGGCGGACTGGTCGGGGGCGAGGAACCGCGAGATCGACGACACCAGCCGGGCCAACCCGTCCCGGTCCACGGTCTCGGCGCGGCCGAAGTTGTGGATCACCTTCGCGGTCGGCGAGCCGGTGTCCGGGTGCCGCTCGTTGTGCGCGAGCTGCAGATACGACACCACCGAGCCGTCCTTGTTCTTCCGCCGCGTCTCCCGCAGGTACATACCTACACAACACCACATCGCATGCGGCTTCACCAGCCGACACGCCGCAAGTCGTGTGCCTACAGATTTTCGCGTTCCAGACACCCTGCACCGCTCTGACCTGCGCCTTCATTCCGCGGCAGGCACGAAAATGCCTACGAACTGCGGAAGTCCGG
>NZ_JBLWIT010000109.1:0-83420 GCF_048381435.1 Rhodococcus mengyinensis
ATCTAACCGGGATGGAAGCACCACCGTACACGACGATGAACCTCCGATGTACCAGGCGCCTTCGTCCAACCTCGTGTCCCCCGCCTTCCGGCCGGGGTCGGTGTCCGTGTCGCTCTGACCTGGAATAAGTTACGCGAAGGGAAACAAGAACACCAAATCGCCAGGTCAACGCCGCGAAACGCTGGTTCAGGGCACCCAGTACTTGGCGGCCAGCTCCTCGATCACCACATCACCGTCCGACGCCTGCTCCAAAGCCGCGAGGTCGGAATCGATGGAAACCAATCGTGGATCGTCCCCCTCCGCCTCCTGGACCGGGTGGCCCCCGTCCTCGGCCAGCTGGCGCAACAGCTTCTCGCGCACCCGGTTCTTCAGCGAATCGCTCATATCGAAATCATGACCGCGCGACGGTGGGTTGTCGAGAGTGCACCGAACTCACTCCTCGGTCTCGTCCGGCGCCTTCACGTTGTCGCTCTTGCCGAAGACTCGCAGCGCGGTCGGAATGAGGACGATCAGCGCGCCCAGGATCGCGATCAACGAAAAGACCTGCATTGCCATCTGTGAACCGACTCTCTGTTTCGTGCCCGCGGCGACCAGGTGTCAGGCCGGCGCGAGCCAGCTTCCCCAAGATGTGTTCCTGGTGACGGTAAACGCCGCAACAAAAATGAGCACACCGACCATCACTCGCGGACCGAACACGATGGTGCGATCGCGTTGTCCTCGCCATCGGCGACGTACCCATCCGATCCAGGCGAAGACCATCACCGCCATGAACGGGACGATCAGAACATTGCCGGCCACAGCGGCGCCGATGTCGAGGTTGGTGAGGTCGTGCACCGCCCTCAACCCCCCACAGGCCGGGCACCACCACCCGGTCAGGGCATAGACCGGACAGAAACCGTACGAACCCGGCTGATGCGGATCGCGGAAGTGGAGGATCGCGGCGGCGACAACGGCGCCGGCAACCACAGCGGCGGGTGCACCGAGTGCGCGCAGACCGGCCGCCGGCGTCGTCGGATTTTCGCTGTGGGTGTCCACGTGACCAGTCTTCACGATTCTTCCGGACATACACATCCGTCACGGCGGACGTGTCCTGTCCCGGAGACGACTCTGGCCCTTCCCGACTGATCGGGAAGGGCCAGAGGACCGCTGAGCTGCCTGAGAGAATCGAACTCTCGACCTTTTCATTACGAGTGAAATGCTCTACCGACTGAGCTAAGGCAGCGGTGCCTTTCGGCGGTGGCGAGTCTAGCGCCTCAACCCCGAGTATGCGAAAACGGCTCCCTGAACGCATCGCCGAGAGTGGCCACCATGGCGTCGACAGCCCACTGCGGTTTGACGTTGACGGTGATCGCCTCGCGGCACTCGAGGACGGCTTCGATGCACTTCAGAAGGCCTTCCGGCGTTGTTCGCGCGGCGAGGTCGGCCGCCCGATCCGCCATGTCCGGGTGGTTCGCGGCCGCGTTCGATTTCCATGCGACGGCGAGCGCGTCGCGGTAGAGACCGGCCAGATCGATCAATGCACGGTCGAGTGCGTCACGGCCCGTGCGAGTGGCCCTGGACTTCTGGCGCTTCTCGAGATCCTTCAGCACGCCGGCCGAGCCTCGCAGAGCTCCGGCAGCACCCTTGCCGGTGCCGCCCGCCCCCAGCGCGGTGCGCAACTCCTCGGTCTCCTGCTCGTCCCTGGACGCGCTCATCTCCTTCGCCTCCGCATCGGCCGAACGCACCAGTTCCTCCGCCGCGGCGAACGCGGTGGCGGGCCGCAGTGCCGCGACAGCGAGATCCAGAGCGTCCTTACGACGCACTTTGGCATTGAGATCTGTCGCAAGACGTCGGGCGCGCCCGACGTGACCGCCGCTGATCGAGGCTGCCAGTCGCGCATCGGCGGGATCCAGGCCGTCCCGCTCGCGCAGGACCTTGGCGATGGAATCAGCCGACGGGGTCACGAGATGGACGTGCCGGCAGCGCGACCGCAGCGTCACGGAGATGTCCTGCGGGTCGACGGAGGGCGCACACAACAGGAACACGGTGCGATCCGGCGGCTCCTCCACCACTTTCAGGAGGGCGTTGGCCGCCCCCTCGGTGAGCCGGTCCGCGTCCTCGACGACCACGATCTGCCAGCGCCCGGTGCTCGGCCGTCGGGCGGCGGTCTGCACGATGGCGCGCATCTCCTTGACGCTGATGCTCAGGCCCTCGGGGACGACCTGCCGGACGTCGCCGTGGGTACCGGCCATCGCTGTGGTGCAGGCGTGGCAGACGCCGCAGCCCGGAACGCCGTCGCTGGTGCATTGGAGTGCTGCGGCGAAACACTGCGCGGCCACCGACCTACCCGATCCGGGCGGGCCGGTGAACAGCCACGAATGCGTCATCGAGGAGCCCATCGCACCGACTCCGCGACGGGCCGCGGTCGCCGCGGTCGTCAGCTCGGCCTCGACGTCCTCTTGGCCCACCAACCGGTCGAATACCGTCACCGCGCCAGCCTAACCGGCACATGCGACAGCACGACCGGCCCGAGGTACCGGCTCACGCCTTCTTGTCCGCTGCCTTCTTCGAGGCCGCCTTCTTGGCCGGCGCCTTCTTGGCGGCGGTCTTCTTTGCCGCCTTCTTGGCCGGCGCCTTCTTCGCGGCCGCCTTCTTCTTGACGGGACCGCGGGCACGCCGATCCGCCAGCAGTTCCGAAGCGCGGGCGTCGGTGATGGACTCCACCTCGTCGCCCTTGCGGAGGCTGGCGTTGGTTTCACCATCGGTCACGTATGGCCCGAACCGGCCGTCCTTGATCACCATCGGCTTCTCGCTGACCGCGTCGACGCCCAGCTCACGCAGCGGCGGGGTGGCCGCGGCCTGACGACCGCGGCGCTTGGGCTCCGCGTAGATCTTCAGAGCCTCGTCGAGGGTCACCGTGAACATCTGGTCCTCGGTGGCGAGGGACCGCGAATCCGTCCCCTTCTTCAGGTACGGGCCGTAGCGACCGTTCTGCGCGGTGATCTCTTCCTTGGACTCCGGATCGACACCCACGACGCGCGGCAGCGACAGCAGCTTGAGGGCGTCGTCGAGGGTCACCGTAGCCAGGTCCATCGACTTGAGCAGCGAACCCGTCCGTGGCTTCGGACCGGTGGCCTTCTTCGCCGCCGCCTTCTTCGCGGGCGCCTTCTTGGCAGCTGTCTTCGTCTTGGTCGTCCCGTCGCCGGCTTCCTCCGTCACCGGCACCACTGCCGGTTCGGGCTCCGGTTCCGGCTCGGGAAGGATCTCGGTGACGTAGGGGCCGAAGCGGCCCTCCTTCGCGACGATCTCGTGGCCGGTGAGCGGGTCGACGCCCAGCTTGCGACCCTCCTGCGGCGTCGAGAACAGCTTCTCCGCGTACTCCGGTGTCAGCTCGTCCGGCGGAAGGTCGTCGGGCAGGTTGGCCCGCTGGGAGATGAGGTCGCCCTCGGGATCGTCCGGGTTCTGGACCATCCGCTCGAGGTACGGACCGAACCGTCCGACGCGGACGTGCACTTCCCGTCCCTCGGCGTCGTCGAAGAGCCTGATCGAGTTGACCTCGCGAGCGTCGATCTCCTCGAGGTTGACGCCGACCATCTTCTTCAGGCCGCCCTCACGGGCAACCGAACCCTCGGCGCCGTGATCGCCGCCGAAGTAGAAACTGCTCAGCCAGTTGCCGCGCTGTTCCCGGCCACCGGCGATCGCGTCGAGGTCGTCTTCCATCCCGGCGGTGAAGTCGAAGTCGACCAACCGCCCGAAGTGCATCTCGAGGAGACCGATGACGGCGAACGCCACCCAGGACGGGACCAGCGCGCTGCCGCGTTTGTAGACGTATCCGCGATCGAGAATGGTCTTGATGATCGACGAATAGGTGGACGGGCGGCCGATGCCCAGCTCTTCGAGGGTCTTGATCAGGCTCGCCTCGGTGTAGCGGGCGGGCGGGTTGGTGGTGTGGCCGTCGGGGTCGAGCTTGGTGGCGGTGACCGCCTGGCCCTCGACGAGCACCGGCAGGCGCGACTCGGCGTCGTCGGACTGGCCGCCGGCCTCCTCGTCGACGCTCTCCACGTAGGCCTTCAGGAATCCGGCGAACGTGATGGTGCGGCCCGAGGAGGAGAAGGTGCATTCCTCGCCGGTGCCCGCGGTTCCGGTGATCCGCAGGGTCAGCGTCGTGCCCCGCGCGTCCGCCATCTGCGACGCCACGGTCCGCTGCCAGATCAGCTCGTACAGGCGGAACTCGTCGGTGTCGAGGCGGGAGTGCAGCTGACCAGGGGTCTGGAACACGTCACCGGCCGGGCGGATGGCCTCGTGCGCCTCCTGCGCGTTCTTGACCTTGCGCGTGTACTGGCGCGGTGTGTCGTGCACATACTCGGCGCCGTACAACTCGGTGGCCTGCGCGCGGGCGGCAGCGATCGCCGACGACGACAAGGTCGTCGAGTCGGTACGCATGTAAGTGATGTAGCCGTTCTCGTACAGCCGCTGCGCGATGCGCATGGTCCGCTCGGACGTGAAGCGGAGCTTGCGGCCCGCCTCCTGCTGCAACGTCGACGTCATGAACGGCGCGTACGGCTTGCGGGTGTACGGCTTGCTCTCGGCGGAGGAGACGGTGAGGTCGACACCGGCGAGGGACTCGGCCAGACGCTGCGCCCGCGCCTCGTCCAGAACCGTGACGGTGCTCGTCTTCAGCTGGCCGTCCGCGCCGAAGTCGCGGCCGGTGGCCACCCGGGAGCCGTCGACGCTCACCAGACGCGCCCCGAAACTGCGGGGGCTGGCCTCGGCGCCGGCGTCGAGGGTGGCGGAGATGTCCCAGTAGGACGCCGAACGGAAGGCCATCCGCTCGCGTTCGCGCTGCACGATGACGCGGGTGGCGACGGATTGCACTCGGCCCGCCGACAGCCTCGGCATGACCTTCTTCCACAGCACGGGGCTGACCTCGTAGCCGTACAGACGGTCGAGGATGCGGCGGGTCTCCTGAGCGTCGACCAAGTCGGTGTCGAGTTCGCGGGTGTCCTCGGCCGCGGCGCGGATGGCCGGCTCGGTGATCTCGTGGAAGACCATCCGACGAACCGGGATCTTCGGCTTGAGCGTCTCGAGGAGGTGCCAGGCGATCGCTTCGCCCTCGCGGTCGGGGTCGGTGGCCAGGAAGAGTTCGTCGGCGTCCTTGAGGAGACTCTTCAGCTCCGTGACCTTGGACTTCTTCTCCGGACTGACCACGTAGAGCGGTTCGAAATCATGGTCGACGTTGACGCCGAGCCGCGCCCACGACTCACCCTTGTACTTGGCCGGGACGTCTGCGGCTCCGCGCGGAAGGTCGCGAATATGGCCGACCGACGCCTCGACGACATAGTTCTTTCCGAGGTACGGGGCGATCTTGCGGGCCTTGGTCGGCGACTCGACGATCACGAGGCGGCGAGGCTGGCCGGACGCTCCCGCCGCACCCTGTGCACTGCCGTTGTCCCCTTTAGCCACCTGTAGCCCGAGCCTTCCTGAAGTCGATCGCTGCCACTCGACAGTTGTGCAGACAAACCCTTTTATACCCGGTTCGCCTATTACTAGAGTGACATACCCGGAACCCATCCTCGCAGATCAGTACCGTCTACGCGGCTCTACACGTGGGGCCAACCGGTACGGTCGTCCAAATTTCCGGGCGCCTCGCCGATGCTCTCGACGAGTCTGCCGAGCCTACGCCGACCCGAGATTCGGAGCCCCGGACCGGAGCCACGGGTGCCGATCAGCGTCGGCGCGATGCCCGCTCTCATCAATGCCTGAGCCAACGGCGCGTGGGTATCCGGGGCGTGCGGATCGAGTCCGAGGACGAACCGCTCCCCCTCCGCTTCGGACCTGCCCGACGCGAGAGCCCACACCCTCAGCTGACGCCCCGACGGCACCCAGCCGGAGGGCACCGCCTTGACCGCCCCCCTCGTCCACTGGTCCGCGAGAGGCCGCAAATCGACGACCGATGCGGTGCGGACCAGCGGGCTGCCCTCGTCGCTGCGCGTGATCTCGACCTCGAGTCCGGCCTGGGCGATCAACTCCGCAATCGCCTCCGCCCTCCACTGCGCGTCGACCACGACCGAGATCCGCGCACGCCCGGCCGATGTGACCACCTGACCCGTCGCGGCGAGAAGACCGCACAGATCGGTGACTGCCGGCGGCATCGCCTCCGCGGAGAAGAAGGAGAGCTGGCTCACTGAAGTACCCCCTTATGCCACGGCACCGTTGCCGTGAAAACGACTCGTCCCCCACCGCCTCAGGCGATGGGGGACGAATCAGACGCGGTCACGAGGACCCCGCCTATCTGATTTACGTGTTCACGAATGTGAACGGCAGAATCAGACTGCGCGAACGCCGGTAGCCTGGGGGCCCTTGGTGCCCTGGCCGACCTCGAACTCCACGCGCTGGTTCTCCTCGAGGGTGCGGAAGCCGCTGCCCTGGATCTCGGAGTAGTGAACGAAGACGTCAGCGGAGCCGTCTTCGGGTGCGATGAAGCCGAAGCCCTTTTCCGCGTTGAACCACTTCACAGTGCCCTGTGCCATGCTTTTCCTTCTCTTTCTAACCACCGGATTCGGCGGACAGCACATACAGTCCGCCGGGCCGGTTCCGACCGCTGTACTTCTAGATTTCCCCCTCAGGAAAAGCAGAGCACCGCGTTCGCAACATCGATCCTGCGAACGTTCACTCTTTCAAGCCTACGAACACAGAAGCTGCGACCAGTTGTAGTCAACCATGAACTCCGCGAACGCAACAGTCGAAATCCGAACAATTCACACAAAAAGTTGATCTTGTAGCGAACAGGCACGAAACAGTGGATTGACGCGGGGGGCACGACACCCCGGGCGACAGCCCCGGAGAGGCACTCGTTATCATCAAATGCGCAGGTCGTGGCGGTGGGGAAGCTACTCGCCCGTCCCCTACGACAGCCCGGAGACATCAGTGAGCACACCGTTTTCACCACGTGACGACAGTGGAAATACGGGCGAAACATACGGCCGGGCGCTGCTGAACCGAGTCCTCGAGGGCGTTCCCCGAGACGAAAACCCGCTCACTTTCGCCGCCGAAATGCCTGCCCGGACTTCTCAGCTGTCGGAATGGCCCGCGTGGGCGCACCCGAGCGTCGTCCGGGCCATGCAGGAGAACGGGATCCCCCGTCCCTGGACCCACCAGGCCGCCGCCGCCGACCTGGCACATCACGGGACGAACGTCGTGGTGTCGACCGGCACCGCCTCGGGCAAGTCCCTGGCCTACCAGCTTCCGGTACTCACCACTCTGGCAACGGATCCGCGGGCGACCGCCCTTTACCTCTCGCCGACCAAGGCGCTGGGAGCAGACCAGCTGCGGGCCGTGACCTCGCTCATCGACTCGGAGGTCCTGGACGCCGGGGACGACCTCCGGGGCGTGTGCCCGTGCGTGTTCGACGGCGACACCCCACTCGAAGTGCGGCACTGGGCACGGGAAAACTCGCGGTGGCTCTTCACGAACCCCGACATGCTGCACATCTCCCTCCTCCGGACCCATCAGCGATGGGCGCACTTCTTCCGGAACCTGGCCTACGTGGTGATCGACGAATGCCACTCCTACCGTGGTGTCTTCGGCTCGAATGTCGCGCTCGTGCTGCGGCGGCTCCGGCGCATCGCGGCACGGTACGGCGCCGAACCAGTCTTCGTCCTCGCGTCCGCGACGACGGCGGACCCCGGGGCGGCGGCGTCACGGCTGATCGGAGCGCCCTGCGCCGAGGTAGTGGAAGACGGTTCACCACACGGTCCCCGGACGGTCGCGCTGTGGGAACCCCCGCTCATGCGGGAGGTCACCGGGGAGAACGGAAGCCCCATTCGACGGCCCGCCGGTTCGGAGGCCGCGCGCATCATGGCCGACCTGATGGTCGAGGGGGCCCGCACGCTCACCTTCGTGCGCTCCCGCAGGGGCGCGGAGCTGACCGCGATGGCGACCAAACGCCTACTCGGGGAGATCGATCCCGAACTCTCGTCGCGAGTCGCGTCGTATCGAGCAGGGTACCTCGCCGAGGATCGGCGTGAGCTCGAGACCGCACTCGCGGACGGCACACTGCTGGGGGCGGCGACGACGAATGCGCTGGAACTCGGCGTCGACATCGCCGGCCTCGACGCCGTCGTGGTCGCCGGATTCCCCGGCACGGTGGCGTCGTTCTGGCAACAGGGAGGCCGGTCCGGGCGACGCGGCGAAGGATCGCTCGTAGTCCTGGTCGCGCGTGACGACCCTCTCGACACCTACCTCGTCCACCACCCGTCCGCGCTGCTCGACAAACCCATCGAGGCGACCGTCACGGACCCGAGCAATCCGTACGTCCTCGGCCCGCAGTTGCTCTGCGCAGCAATGGAACTACCACTGTCCGACGCCGAGGCCGAGGCGTTCGGGGCGATCGACGTTCTCGGAAAGCTGGCCGAGCAGGGCCTGATCCGCCGGCGGGCACACGGCTGGTTCGTCACCGCCGGCACAAATCCTCATGGCGCAGTGGATATCCGGGGTGGAATCGGAACCCAGGTGGCAATTGTCGTGTCGGAATCCGGACGCATGCTCGGAACTGTCGACACGGGCCGCGCTCCCGCCACAGCACACCCCGGCGCCGTCCACATCCATCAGGGTGAGTCGTACGTCGTCGACGAACTCGACCTCGACCAGGGACTCGCGCTGGTGCACGCGGAGGACCCCGACTGGACGACGTCGGCCCGCGAGGCCACCGAGATCACCGTCACCTCGGTGCTCGAGCAGAAGCAGTTCGGCGACGTCGAGGTGGCGCTCGTCGAGGTGGAGGTGACCCATCAGGTGATCGGGTACCTGCGACGGCTGCCTTCGGGCGAGGTCCTCGACGCGGTCGAACTGGACATGCCGAAGCAGACCCTCCCCACCCGCGCGGTGATGTACACCGTCACCCCGGAACTTCTGGTGCGGGCCGGTGTTCCGGCCGAACGCGTGCCCGGTTCGCTCCACGCCGCCGAACATGCCGCTATCGGGCTCCTGCCTCTCGTCGCGGTGTGCGATCGAGGCGACATCGGCGGCGTCTCGACGGCGGTGCACGCCGACACCGGACTTCCGACTGTGTTCGTCTACGACGGTCATGCAGGCGGCGCCGGATTCGCCGACCGGGGTCACGCCGAACTCACCCGCTGGCTCGGCGCGACCAGGGAAGCGATCGAATCGTGCGAATGCACGTCAGGCTGCCCGTCGTGCGTGTACTCACCGAAGTGCGGAAACGGCAACGACCCCCTCGACAAGGACGGCGCGATCCGGGTCCTGACGGCGGTATTGGACTCGCTCGGCTGACCGGGTCAGCGCAGATACAGCCGAACCGTGTCGATCACATCGCGGAGCAGGTGAATCTCCTCGCGGGTCGGCGGGGCGGTGACGGTGAGATCGTCCGCGACCTTCAGCTCCCAGCCGGTCTGGGCTCGCACGTCGTCGACGGTGACCCCCTCGTGCACGCTGACCAGTTCGAGTTCGTCGAACGGGCCCTGCCGCGACAGCACCCCGAGGTTCGTGAACACCTTCGTCACCCCTCGGCCACGAGGCATGATCCCGTCACCTGCGGCCCGGGCCCGGACGGGACTCGGCGACGTGCAGAAGTCGAGTTCCGCGGGGAAAGCGCTGGGGTCGTGTCGGCGCATCACCACGAAGATCTCGCCGGCGTTGGGCATGATCTCCACGGCGCCACCGGCACCGGGCAACCG
The DNA here is from genome assembly GCF_048381435.1 of Rhodococcus mengyinensis. Taxonomy (NCBI): domain Bacteria; kingdom Bacillati; phylum Actinomycetota; class Actinomycetes; order Mycobacteriales; family Nocardiaceae; genus Rhodococcus; species Rhodococcus mengyinensis. The sequence goes on from NZ_JBLWIT010000109.1 coordinate 9,675, forward strand.
GACCGTCGGCTTGTCCCAGTCTCCGATGATGCTGGTGTTGAGGCTGCCGTACCGGTCGATCTGGGCCGCGCCGAGGAATCCGACGTCGACGTTGCCGCCCTGCAGCACGTAGCCGAACAACGCCGACATCGACACCACCGACTCCGCGCCCGACACGACGACCGAGTCGGCGATGCCCTCGGCCATCGCGGCGGGGTGGGCGCCGCACACTCCCGATTCGTAGATCAATTCGACGTCCGGGTTACTTGTCCTCTTGGCGAGATCGACGGCGAGAGTCGGCAAGCCGACACCGGCGAAGACGCGCCCCTTCCCGGCGAGTTCGCGGGCGGCGACGGACACGATGATCTCCGTCGCCGAGACCTCTCCGAGTGGTGCTGTGCTCATTTCCGGCTCCCGTAGTCGACTGGTTCGGAGAATCGAGGCTCGACGGCGAGGTCGTTCCAGTAGTCGCCGCCGAGTTTGTCCAGGTACTCGTCGTGATTCGCGGTGCCATGGATCCACTCCTTCAGCCACGCCTGCAGGAGTGCGGAGTCCTTGCTGATCGCGGTCCAGCGTCGGTAGAACGCGCAGTCCCGGTCGTAGTAGCCCTGCACGTAGGACGGATGCGCCCCGCGCGGACAGACGACGACGGCATCGACCGCGTGAGAAGGGATCAGCGTGCGGCTGGGGTCGGAGCGGACGACCTCGTCGTCGACGATCTCCTCGACGACCACGATCGCCTTCCCCGCGGCGTACACCGCTTCCTGCTGAACCCCGGAGATACCCCAGATCTGCACGTTGCCGTGACGGTCGGCGCGCTGCGCGTGAACGATGGTGACGTCCGGGTTCAGCGGAGGCACGACGTACACGGTGCCCTCCCCGTAGGGATCGTCGACGAGTCGAATTCGCGGGTTGAGCCGCGGAAGGTCGCTTCCGGCATAGGAGCGCAGCGGAAAGAACGGGAGGCGCGCGGCGCCCGCCTGATAGCGGCAGACCATTCCGTAGTGGCTGTACTCCTCGACCTCGAGGGCGACCGGATCGTGGTGCTCGATACGGCGTCGCAACTCGTGCAGGGATCCGGCGGATCCGCTCGCGAAGAACGAGGCCACGAGCTTGGTGACACAACCGGCGGCCACGAGTTGATCCGACACGATGTCGGGCGTCATCCGGCACAGCGTGAGGTTCTGCCGCTGTTGCCGGATGATCTCGTGTGCGGCCGCGAACGAGATGAGATGCGAGAATCCCTCGAGGCACACGGTCATGCCGTCTTCGACGTACGTTCCTATGGCTTCCGCCATGCTGACCACTTTGCTCATCGCCATGCCCTTCTCCGGAACGACGGGACGTCGCCTCGGGGCCTTCCCCACCGGATTACCGCCGTGTGACTCAATAGTGTTGACAAATCTGTTGCCGGAACTGCAATAGTTCTCCCGTGGAGATTTCTCAGATCACTGCCTTTCTCGCGGTCGCCGAGGAGTTGCACTTCGGCCGCGCCGCACAGCGCCTGCACTCGGCCCAGCCGCCGCTGAGCCGCACGATTCGGCAACTGGAAAAGCAGCTCGGGGCAACTCTTTTCGAAAGAAACACGCGGAACGTCCGGTTGACCTCCGCCGGTGAGGCACTGCTCGGCCCGGCACGCGAGATCCTGGACGCCTGCCGGCTCGCGGAAATCGCCGTCGCCGCCGCCGGGCGCGGACAGGTCGGCCGGGTCCGCATCGGCTTCGCCGGAGTCTCGTCCCACCTGCTCATCGGGCGGTGGGCGAAACTCGTCCGGCACACCCACCCGGGGATCGAATTCGTTCTGGACAGTTCCGCTTTCGCGAGCGAAGCACTGAACAAGCTCCTCGACGGAACCCTCGACATCGGTCTGGTCCGGTGGATCTTCACCCCGCCGGGCATCGCGTCTCGCGTCATCCTCAACGAGGAATTCGTGGTGGCCCTGCCCACCGACCACCCGCTCGCGGGCAGGGACGGCGTTCGCATCGAGGAACTGGCCACCGAGCCGTGGGTGACGCTGCCCGCCGATCCCGGATCGGCGCTGCGCGACTCCCTGCAGAGGGCGGCCCACGACGCCGGTTTCACGCCCCGGATCGTGCAGAGCGCCCCGGACTCGATGGCGTTGATGGCGTTGGTGTCCGCGGAGGTCGGCTGCGCGTTGACCGTCTCCTCCGTGGCCGAGAACGTGAACAACCCGGATGTCGTGTTCCTCCCGCTGGTCGGCGGTCCCAGCACCCTGCAACTGCGGATCGCGTGGCGAGCGGACGACGACAACGCCGCCTTGCGGGAAGTCCTCCGGCTGTCCGAGGAGGCATTGCCCACGCCGGAATGACCTGCGCGGTCAGGTGTGGGCTGTCGCACGGGCCTGCCCTGCACTGGGAGCGGTGTCCACCGCATCGTCCTCATCGATGTCGAGCTGCAGTTCGTCCGCGTCGGATTGCTCCGCGGTCGACAACCGGCGCGCGTCGAATCCGGTCCGGTTCAGCAACAACAGCGTGCAGACCAGGGAGACGGCGGCATAGCCGGCCGACACGAACGCAACGCCGACGATGTTTCCGGACGAGTTGAGCATCCACTGCGCCAGCACCGGGGTGCCGCCGCCGACGACCAGCGAACACAGCTGGTAGGCCGCGGAAAGACCGGTGTAGCGGATGTTGGCGGGGAAGGCACGCGCGAGCACTCCGGCGATGGCGCCGTAGAACATCGAGTGCGGAATGGTCGCGAGGCACATCGCGACGACGGCAATGGCGAAGTTCTCGGTCCGGATCGCGAAGAACATTGCCGGCATCAGGACGAACTCGGGAATAACCATGATGCACATGGCTTTCCGCATGTCGATCCGGGACACCAGGACGGCGCCGAACGGCTGCACGATGAACTGGACCACGAGGGCGATGGCGATGGCGCCGAGGAACGTGCCCCGGTCGTAGCCGAGTTCGCTGGTGGCCCACGACAACGCGAAGGTGTTCTTGAAGTACGTCACCTGGGCCAGGGGCAGCGCGCCTGCACCGAGGAGGACGAGGACCCAATGCTTGCGCAGCACCTCACCGATCGGCAGTGCGACGGTCTTCTTGCGCTTCAGCACGGTCTTCATCGCGTCCGACTCTTCGAGCTTGAGACGGATGATCATGCCGACGATCACCAGGGCCGCGGAGATCAGGAACGGGATGCGCCAGCCGTAGAGCACGAACGCCGGGGTGGGCATGGCGGAGAGCAGGAAGAACGCCATCGTCGCCAGGAGGTTTCCGGCGGGCGACCCCTGCTGGGCGAACGCCGAGTACAGAATCCCCTTCCCCTTGGGTGCGTTCTCACTGGCGATCAGGACAGCCCCGCCCCATTCACCGCCCACTGCCACACCCTGGACGACCCGGAGGAACACCAGGGCAGCGGGCGCCCATATTCCGATCTGCGCGTAGGAGGGCAGGAGTCCGATTCCGACGGTGGCGGTGCCCATCATCATGAGCGTGATGACCAGCGTGTTCTTTCGACCGATCTTGTCGCCGAGATGGCCGAAGACGATGCCGCCGATGGGACGGGCGAGGAACCCTGCCCACAGCGTGACGAACGCGAGGAGCGTTCCCATGCCCGCCGGCAGGGTGTCGGAGAAGAACACCTGACCGAAGACCAGCGCCGACGCAGTGCCGTAGATGTAGATGTAGAAGTCGTACCACTCGATCGTGGTGCCGATGAACGAGGCGATACCCGCCCTCCGCGCCTTTGTCTCTGCCTCGGTCCGCTTCGGTGGTGCCGTGGTCATGTAATGCCCTCTCTCGCCAAAGGGAGTGGTGTGGATGAAAACCAGCTCGCATCAGTGAGACTCGCATCACAGGATCCATGCCGTCCAATACTTCCTGAGCGGCGGATTATTCCGAATCTGGTCATAATTTCCGAAACCTCCGACACGCTGGCGTGATGCGAGTCACCGCCCCGTCTCTTCGCTTCGATGTCACTCCGCGGGACCTGCCCTCGCCACGGCGCGGGCATCCCGGACACCCAGCGAGGACAGAAGCACGGGTGCGGTGACCGCGACCTCGACGTCCCAGTCGTCGACCTCACAGGACACGACTTCGGTGCGCATTCGCCCCGCGACCTCCCGGGCCGCGGCACACGCCGCGTCGGTGCCCCGGTCCAGCCCGACGGCCGCGGCGAGGGCGGACAGATCTGCGGCGGACTGCGCCCGGTGCCGCACCGACACCGCCGAGCCGACGTGCACCAGCATCGCCGTGAGCACCACCAGCGCCGCGAGCGCACAGCACGCCGTCACGGTCACGGAACCGCGATCGTCGCTGATCCCCGAACTCACCGCCCTCCCCCGCTCCACCCCGGCACCGTGGGTTCGAGAACCGCCACCGCCTCCGCGGAGATGTTCACGAGCGGAAGGAGTGGACTGCGTGCCCGCACGGTCGCGACGACGAACTCCCCCTCGGTTCGAACCGACACGTCGGCGCCGTCGGGTGCCACCTTCGCCGCCGTGGAGATCGCCGACTCGCGATCTCCACGGGCAGCGAGCCGTGCTGCCTCGCGGGCCGAGTCGACGCACCAGACGTGCAGTGTCGCCGCGGTGATCGCGCCGACACACAGCACGACCACCGCCACGATCGACGCGATCGCGATGGCAGCCTCGACCGTCACGCCGCCGGCCTCGGACCGGCGCAGGTTCTCGGCAGCACTCATCACACCGCGGTGTTCAGCGCTTTGTCGATGATGTTCGTCAACGCCGTGACGATGCTGTCGCCGGTGACGACGAGGGTAAGACTTGGACTGTCAAATATGACAACGGCCCCAGCGAGGACGGCAATCCTCGACTAGGGCCTGAGCCAACCGGAATAGGAGTTCCGATGAGCCGTTCTAGCAGTATATCTGCACGATCGAACTTCAGAAGAAGAAGAAGACCGACCGCGCCCTCGGACACCCTCCTGTGTGTCATCTGCACCCTTGCGTTCTTCGGCTTCTACGCCGGCGCAATCGGGTTCGCCCGTGTTCTCCTCGCCCTCGGATGGGCAGCGTAGGGCTCCACCAGAAGTCGTCGTTATCTGGTGGAGCCCGACGCGAACCAGCCCACCCCAGTTGCAGTGCTGACAATCCCCCGTGACCTGGCCGGGGGAGCCTCTTAGCTGACTGATCATTGGCCCGGAGGTCAACCAACAGCTCCCCGCGCTCGCAGCGATGGGGGGCTAGAGGTCGTGGAGCGGACAACGGTCAGCGGAAATTGGGGCTCAGGCCTTGGGGGGTCCAAGCAAGTCCCCGCCTTTAGTCCGCGCTCTAGCGGCAACCCCACACACCACACAGGAGACCACCATGAGCATCACTCTCGAAACCGGAACACACACCACCCTCCCCCACAGCAACTGGTTCACCGAGGCAGGGGAAGGAACGATCCTCCTCGGCTACGACAACATCGCCTGGCAGAAGGGGCAGGAACTCTGGTGGGCAGCCGGGTCCAACGTCCCCAGAACATCATTCGACATGAACGGCGAAGGCCCCTTCACCATCCTCTGCGACGGGATTGTGTAGCCTCCTGACATCGGTTGCCGCCATCAGCCGCCAGGAACCAACCTCCATGCACCCCCTGCAATGGAAGGAAGTTTGTGAGCGAGACCGAAGACCCCGAGTACGTCGACATCGACCGACTGATGTCAGGACCGCATGACATGTGGACCCTCGCGGAAACCGCCAAACGCCTAGGCCTCTCCACCCGCACCCTCATCAGGGAGATGGACGCCGGCCACCTCCCCGCCTACAAGCCTGTCGACCGAGTCCTCATCGACCCCATCGAGGCGAAGGAATGGGCGAAGTCGAGGGCCTGGGAACCAGGCATGAAGGGCCGCCGCCCCCGCCAGGGCTAGGAACCACCAACAGTAGATGCCCCGCACCGAATGACTTGGTGCGGGGCATGTCTGCGTCCTGGCCTGCTACTGCTGAACCTCGGCGGCTGCCTTCAGGTGCCGATACACGCTCGACCGCGAAACCTTGAGTACCGCCGCGATGTCCTCCAGGGTCTTGCCCTTGGTCTGCATCTCCCGTGCCGCATCGATCTGGGCGGGTGTCATCGAGGGCCTACGCCCACCCTTGCGGCCTCGTGCCTTGGCTGCGTCCAACCCTGCCTTCGTGCGCTCGCTGATGACGTCACGCTCGAACTGGGCCATGGCTGCGAACACGCTGTAGATCATCTGTCCGCCGGAGGTGCTGGTGTCCATACCCTCCGTCAGCGAACGGAATGCCACGCCCTCATCACGCAGCGTCTCCACTGTGCTGATGAGGTGACTGGTGCTGCGGCCCAGTCGGTCCAGGCGCCACACGGTGATGGTGTCCCCACGTCGGAGGTGGGCGAGTGCGGCGTCGAGTCCTGGGCGCGTCTTGGTGGCACCGCTGGCGTAGTCGGTGAAGACGATGCCGCAGCCCGCATCGCGCAACGCGTCGAGCTGGAGGTCGAGTGACTGGTCTGCAGTCGAGACGCGGGCGTATCCAACTCGGGAAGGATTGCCGGCGGGGAAGCGGATCGGCTGTGCCGCTGCGGTGGTCATGGAAGAGATCATGTCACAAACGGTCCTTCCATGCAATAGTGACACTATGATTCTGAACATGAGTTGTGACATGAGGCGACCAGCGAGAACCTGGGCTGAAACCGGATCAGCCGAAGCGTGTCACATACGGTCGTTTCTGACACGATCCGTGATAGCCTTCTGGCACGAGACGAACACAGCCGCAACCGAGTCGAGAGCACTCCTCGCGTGCGTGCGCAACGTCTTGACAGAACGACAATGGTTACCAACAACCCCGCTGACGCATGCTCAGACTGCGTGCAGGACGTTCCATACTGCGCGGGCTATGTCTTCGGCTCCGAGGTCGGTTGGATGGAGGCTGTCGGCGTAGTAGCCGAGTGGGTTGGATGTGCTGAAGTCGGTCCACCGGTGAGCCAGGTCGAGCAGCGGCACGTCTTGTTCTACTGCGACTTCGTACAGGGCAACGTGGTAGTCGCTGAGGGGTGGGCTCTGTACGTGGTCGAGGGGGATGTTTGCGAAGTCCGGGCGAGGGCAGGCAACCAGTAGCACATCACCGTTGGCGCGGTAGGTGTCGGATGACTTCTGGCGTTGGACGAGTGTGGTGACCCGGGACTTGAAGGTGGCTACTGACGTGTGTGTCTGGAAGTCGTTCATGGACAGCAGCATCACTGACAGGTCGGCGCGCATCATGTCGAGGCCGACGGCCATGCCTGAGATGCCGGTGGTGGTGTTGTCCAGCGTCATCTCGGAGGTACTGATGCCGTTGTATCCGAGGTTGCTGACTTCCACTCCCTTCCCTGTGCGGGCGCGTACCCCGAACATTTGCATGTAGCTGGTGCCGTTTGAGGGGGCCATGATCTTGAGGGTGTGTGTTCCCTGGACGCCGGCGGGGATGACTGTCACCAGCTGTCCGAAGCTGCCGTCGTTCTGGTATCCCGAGAGTGGGTCGGGGTTGGTCAACGCGTTCTGGCCAAGTGCTCCAGCGATGGTGTAGATGGTGCCACCATCAACCTGCACTCTCGGTGTGGAGCTGGCGACCATTGAGTAGATCCAGAACTCGGTGCAGTCTGCCGTGAACGTCACATAGTTGGCGTCGCCGCTGCCGCTGAGCCAACGCACGTTGCCGTGGTTGTAGGCGCCGGCAACCCGGTCTTCGATGGTGCCGACCTTCGTCCACCGTGGGTCGTGCGTGGGGTAGGTGGTGAGGGTGTCCCACAGCATGGCAACGCCTGAGCCGCCGGCGGAGTATTGGGCGTCCATCATGCGGCGCAGTCGTCCCGGCCATGAGTTCGGGGACTTGGGCGAGGACACGCCCGTGGCGTTGGCGCCGTAGGTGATCGAATCGCCGATGCACGTGATGTGTGCGTTGCATGTGCCGGCGGACGCCTTTGCGACCTCTGCCCTGCCGCGGGCTGCGCGCCACTTCCGCATGTTGTCCGGGCGCAGGTTGAATGCGGAGAGGGGGAAGATCGTTGGGGAGTTGTAGAACTGGTCAACGTCAGTCATGTGAAAGTTCCTTGCGGCTTGGGTGGGTCGGGCGCGGGGTGCGGGTCACCACTGTTCGGTGTCTTTGGATTGGCGCTTGCTTCGCAGCGCTGCGGGGAGGTTCCAGGTTCTGGGGTTCTGCCGGATAGTGGTGCCGTTTCCGGTGGTGAGCAGTTCCCCTTGATCGCTGCGATTGCCGAGCCATTGCTCTTGGCGGTGGGCGCGTGCGTGGATGTTGACTGTCGAGACGGCTTGCATGAGCGACATTGCGTAGTCGTCGTGTCCAAGGTTGTCGGGGACGGCGATGCTCATGAGTCCGCTGTCGGTGTTCTCGTACTCGAGGGCGTTAAGCTGGCGGAGGAGGTCGGGGTGTTCGGGGAGGACGAGTCGGCCTTGTTGGAGCAATACCTTGATGGCACCGAACCCGTTCATTTTGCGTTGTTGTGTTGTGGCCACCCCTGATACGCGGGTGTTGTGCTGCATGCGGTGGCGCTCGCGGCGAATGGCCTGTCTGAGGGATTCGGTGGCGAACTGGCCGATGCCGTTCTCTTCGGAGACCAGTTGGAGGATGTCGTATTCGGTGGCGACGTCGACGATGCGGCCGATGAACACGTCGGAGTTGGTGTTGTAGTGGGCTTCGAGGTGGGGAACGTAGAACACGGGGTTGGCGTCGTGGTGCCGGTTTTCTGATGCATCGTCGAGAACACCGAGGAGGACGAGGCAGTTGGCGTCGTGCTTGAATCCCCAGTCGATGCCGCCGGCGGTGAGTTGGTGGCGGGGGCGGAGCTTGGTGAGGTCGGAGTCGTCTGAGGTGTAGGTGTATGCGGCTTTGGCGTTGTCGAGTTCGTCGCTGGTGAAGTAGGCGCCGCTTTCGTCGGTCCATTCGGCCATGATTTCGCGGGCGAACTTGTGCGCCGGCCACGTTTCGCGCCACCGTTCGATGAGGGCTTTGTCTGCGAGCGGCGACACGGATGACGGCCAGTGCCAGGCTGCAACGTCGGGGTCTGCGCCGGTCATGCCGCGCTGCCACATCTGCCTGAAGAAGTGGTCCTTGCTGCCCCAGGGGCTCGAGGAGAGGATGACACGGCTGCCGGGGCGGGCGACGATGGCGGGTTCGGCGGCTTCCCAGATTTCGGGGGAGATGAAGCCCGCTTCGTCGACGATGAGGAGGTCAACGGACCAGCCGCGAATCTGTTTGTCGGAGGCGGGGACGGAGAGGATGCGGCTGCCGTTGCTGAGCACGATGGAGTTGGTGGTGTCGCTCATGACGGAGCCCTTGAGCAGCGGGGCGGCGTTGGCCATCGCGGCACAGTCTGCGAGGAGCCTCTTGGACGCCTCCTCGCCGGCTGAGACGACCAGGACGAGTGCGTTGCGCTTGGTGTACGCCTCATGCAGTGCGCATACCGCGAGCAGACGGCTCTTGCCCACCTGCCTCCCGGATGCCGTCGAGCGGTAGCGGGCTGGGGACTCGGCGAACTCGATCTGGTGGGGCCACAGGGGTTCTTCGAGGAGGCGGGCGGCGAAGTCGGTGACGGTGGTGGAGGCTGCGGTGGTCATGCATCGCCTTTCTCGGCGGCTTCGCGTTCTGCGGTGAGGATTTGGGCGGCGTCGAGCTTGGTGGCGGTGAGGTCCTTGCCGAGCTTGGCGCGGCTGAGGGGGTCGAACCCGAGTCGGGCGGAGACCTTGGAGGCGTGCGCTTGCAGGCGGAGGAGGTGGTTGGCCGCACCCCGGACGCTGCCGTCATCGGCGATGTCGCCGCCGTTCTCGTCGAGCCATGCCTCAATCCGCTCGATCTTGGCGGTGGTGCGAGCCCAGTCGAGCAGTGTTTCGCGGTAGCTGGGATCGCGCAGGTAGGGCAGTTCTTCGAGTTGGGCGTTGGCGATTTCGGCTGCGAGTGGTGCGATGACGCGTTCGGAGTGTGCGCCGTGCCGTTGCCCGACGGTGTTACCGGCCTTGAACGGCTCATAGGAGTACCCGCGGGCCGCACCGTGGGTGGTGGCGACGGTTCCGTCTTTGCGGGTGAGGGTCTGGGGTTCGTTTGTCATGCGCCCTCCTGGGGCTGTACCGGGCGCCACCGTCTTGATGGCGCCCGGTTGCGACGTGCTGGGGTCAGGCTGCGGGGCGCTCTCCAGCGATCACGTTGCCGTCCGCATCTTCGGTCCAAGACCCCTTCTTGTACGGGTCGCCACCCGGCCAGGTCGCCAGCAGCGTCCGCGCAGCGGTGAGAATGCTGTCGCCGGCACCGAAGCTGCCGAGATTCAAGCGGTTCTCGAGCGACTTGGAGTACGGCATGGGCAGGCCCTTGTGGCGACGGGCAACGTCCTGCACTGCGTGACCGACGAGGACACCTTCGGCACCCTCAAGGGTGTTGTGGGACTCCCCTGCGACACGAACGGACTTGATCTGACCGTGCACGATGCCGAAGGTGTTGTCGGCGTCGAAGTGCTCGAGAGGCTCAGAGTTCCGGTCGAGCTGGGGCCGAACACCTCCGCGGTCGAGGGTGCGACCCGCGGAGGTGATTGCCTCGTTGTAGTCGGCAATCCCTCTGACGAGATTCTCCAGCGCACGATCCGCCTTCAGCCAGAGCGTGACGATTTCACTTTCGCTGCGACCTTCGAGGAGTGCTGCGGCTTCAGCCTTGGCTGCTTCGCGGCGTTCGGCTGCAGTCTTCGCTGCCTCTTCGGCTTCGCGGATGCGTGCACCTTCGGCGGCGAGTTCTTCGATGCGGACTGCGGCCTGGGCGGCGGCGAGATCTGCGGCGGTGACCTTCTCGCCGGCGACAGCCTTGGCTTCGAGTGCGGACAGCTTCTGGGAGGCAGTGGTGTTCATTCGGATTCCTTTGCAGTGGTGGTGTTTTCGTTGTTTTCGGCAAAGATGCCACGGGCTTCAATGACGCGGCCAGTGGCCGGCGGGAAGTGCCGGTGTCGGTAGGCGTGGCGGTAGCCGTCGACGCCGGTGGCGTTCTCGTCCGGCTGGTCGTTGCGCCGGCGGAACCTGTCGGGTCCTTCGGGGGTGAGGGTCACGATTTCTCCTGGTCGTGGTTGAGGTCGCGGAGGCGGGCCTGGACGACTCCGTCAATGAGGTCGAGCCACCCGCGGATTGCCTCGAGGTCACCGGTTTCGGCGGCCTTGCGAGCCCCGGCGATGTCCGGCTGGAGGTCTTCGAGCTGGTCGCGGACCGCTACACGGGACGCATGTGACATGTACGGCACTTCCTTCTGGAGTCGTTGGCGGATAGTGACGCGGAGGCTGGCGTTCTCTTCGCGCAGGTCACGGATGATTTTCTGGCCGAACCAGGGCAGGTCACGGACGTTGCCGGGGTAGGTCCTTCGGGTCACTTCTAGATTCCTGTCTGCATGAAGGGGAGGCGGGACGGGTCCATCGCTTCGTCGACCAGGCTCTTGGGGTCGTCGGCGGTGATCTCGGCGTGCTCGATGTTCACCGCGGGCTGGGGCTGGATCTTCTTCGCCAGTTCCTCGAGGACTTTGTCCAAGCCGGGAATACTCGTGTTGGAGGTGTTGAAGTTGCCGGTGAAGCCGTTCTCGTCGAACCCGGATGCGACTGCGAGGGCTGCACCTGCGGTGAAGCCGGCCAACTGTTGCGCCTGGTCCCGCGCCTTCAACAGGCGGGTGTCCCGCAACGGGGTAGCCAGCGACGATGGGGCGTTGCCCTTCGCTGTGATCGCCTTCCACGACTCGGCGGTGTGATCATTCGCGCCGCTGACGCCACCGAAACCACCATCGACGTACGCCGTGAGGGCATATCCGAACTGGTCGGCAACCCGCTTGAGCAGGGCAACGGAGCGGTCCCGCTTGTTCGCCCCCAGTGGGATGTACGCCTCTCCCCCGGTCTCAGGTTCCGCCCACACCCGCATGTCGCCAGCGTTGGCGATCTGCGCGGCATGGTTCTCAATGCCACCGTTGGCGAAGAACTTCGCGCCGATAGCCGCGGCAAGGCTGCCACGTCCCGCACCAGTGCTGATGTCATGCGTTGCCGTGTTGGCTTCGGGCTGTGGCGTCGGCGCAGGCGTCGAGGACTTCGGTGCTGCCGGTGACGAACCGCCAGGCCAGTTGGTGACAAACACCCGCTGCCCATCCGTCGTTCCGGACGACTGCGAGGGAACCGGGACAGACGAACCACTCTCGACCGGTGGCGCATCAGCACGAAGCACGCGTTCCGTCGAGGGATCATTGCCGCCGGACGCACCGGGCCAGTGCCAGACCTCGGGGAAGTCGAGGGCGCCGTCTGCTGTGCCGCCCCACTGGATGCCGTTGCTGCCGTCGGATTCAACGTTGGTGCCGTAGAGGGTGCCGGCCATGTGGCCGTTCTCTCCCACCCCACCGTTCGTGCCGATCGAGAACCCGTTCGGGTCATATCCGGGCTTCCACCCCATCGACGCGAAGTCGGAACCGGTGACGAAACGGACGTTCTGCCCTGTGGCGGCGTTGAATCCCGCTGACAGCAACCCGGAGCAGTCGAGGGCGCCGTACACGTACGGTTCCCCATCGTGCGCCTGGAAGAACTCCGCCGCGGCCTGCCCGTCGAAGCCACCACCGGTGATTCCACCGTCAGCCATTGCGATCAGGTTCATCCCGAACCGCTCGGCGACGTCCGACAGAATGCTCACGGACCGGCCGCGCTTGCTGGGTGCGAGAGGGATGTACGCCTCACCACCCGTTTCCGGTTCGGCGAACACACGCCACGCACCAGCCGGGGCGATATGCGCGGTGTGATCCTCGTACACGGCGCCGTCGGCGTTGGTGAACACCGGCGCCACTGGGCCTTGCTGACCCGACCTGTTGAACGCTCTCTGGGCGTTCGCCCAGGCCTGCTGGTCAATGACCGGGGTCACCGTCACGTTCGTGTTGCGGGGCTGATGAATCCAGTCATCAATGATCTGTTGCCCGGCTGCCGTGTCGGCGTACACCTCAACGGTGCCGTCTTCCAGGGTGCGGGTCTTCAGGTTCAATCCCTCGAGGCGTGCGATGGCTTCCGGGCTCGTGTCCGTGATGTGAATGTTCTTGCCATCCGGGACGGCGTTCACACCCTCACCGAGGGCGCGCATCATCAGTTCGGTGTTCTGTGCGGCCTGCCCTGCGGCGGCCACATCGTCCCGCATCCCCTGAATCACTGGGCGGCCGGCGTCGATGGTGTCCGCTAGGCTCCTGGCCTGATCAGCGGCGTTATCCATCTCAGTGCCGTAGAACTTCGCACCGTTTCCGACCGCTTCCATCGCCTTGCCAGCGTCTTCGAAGCCGGGGATGTTCTGCAGGAATCCGCCCACGGTCGACGCCAGTGAGCCGAGCGCCTGGAGTGCCTTGCCGACGGTGTTTCCGATTCCCTCCTGCATGAATGCGAGGGCCCGCAGAGTGCCAGAGGAGAACGCCATCATGCCGTCAAGGCATGTGAGCGCACCGGTGGCGAGATCGGTGAAGAACCCGATGATTTCCGGCTTATGGGCCGCGATCCAGTCCGCACCCTCCTGGAGTTTCGGACCGAACGCTTCCGCCAATGCCAGCTTGATCGAATCGGCAGAGACGATGATGGAGTTCTTCGCCTCGGTGAACGCCGCCGCAGTGTTCGACGACATCGTGTCGCCGGCCTTCTTTGTTGCGCCTTCGACGTTGCCAAACTGCTGAACAGCGGTGTCGAGATTCAGCGCAAATGCTGCACCCTGGATGTCCTCAAATTTTGTGCCGAACAGGGCAAGGGCTGCGGCGTTCTTCTCGGTCGGGTTGGTGATTGCCTGCAGTCCGCGCAATGCGTCAGCCATTGCATTGCGGGAGGCAACGCCGCCCTCGTTCATTGCGGCGCCCCACGCCTCAGCGTTCAGGTTGAGCTTGTCGAACCCGACCGCGGCGGCGGCAGTGCCGTCCGTTGCGCGGAGTTTGAATTCCTTCAACGCGTCGATGACGACGTCGGTGTCGCGTGCACCGGCCTTGACGCCCTGCGAGACCAGTGCCCACCCCTCGGTGCCCTCGAGCCCAAGAGCGCGCAACTGGGTGGAGTACTCAACCTGGGAATCGAGAAGGTCCTCGGAAACGTTGAGGCTGCCCTGCGCCGACTTCGTGAGGAGGTCGAACGCTTCAGTGCCGTCCTTGGCGATCCCATTCTTAATGGACTGGCCGGCGGCCCTCGCCACAGCCGGAACCTCTTCGCCCATGATGCTGGAGACGATGTTCAGTTGGTCGATCGTTTCCTTCATGACCGACGTGTCTTCTTCGCCGGTGAGGAGACCCGACTGGATGGCTGCGCGGACGCCGTCCATGTTCGCGGCAACGGACTCGCCCCAGCCGTTGGAGAACGACATCCCGGACGCCTCACCGATGCGGCGGGTGGTCTCCTCGTCGATGCCCAACTTCGCCTGGATGAGGTCGAGGTTCGCCTCTTGCTCCATGCCATCTGCAATGGCGTCGGCCAGGACTGCACCCGCGGCGATGCCAACCACCGCAATGCCGGCGAGGGCCATGCCAATCGGACCGGCCTTCGTGCCGAGCGAGGAGACCCGACCGCCGAAGGAACCGAGGAACCCGCCACCCGCGCTGTGCCCCGCACCCTCCGCCAGGCCCCCAGCGCGCTCCAGAGCGCCGCTCATGCGGTCGGTGATACCGGAACCTAGCCCGGAGCCGATGCCCTCTCCTGCGCCGCGTGATTCGCGCTGCAGGTTGCCGAGTTCCTGCTGAGCCCGCTGCAGTTCACGCACCAGGCTGTTGTTCATGCCGATGTTGTTGGTGGCCGTGGATGCCTGGCGGGCCTCACGCTGCAGGGCGCTCATCCGTGTCGCCGCCTGCTGGGCATCACGGTCCAGGGTCCTGTTCAGTTGGATGTTCTGGGCCGCACGTCGCGCGCTCTCAGCGGAGTCGCCGACGGAGTCCAGCCCTGTTGATGCCTGCGTGGCACCCTGGCGGACACCGCGCATGGCCTGGTCGGCGGTCTGACGGAGGCTCGTGAACCTGCGCTCGCTCTCACGAACCTTGGCCTCGAAGCGGTCGGTGTCGAGGGAGAGTTCGGCGAAGATCTCGCCGACCTTGGTGGACATCAGGAGACCGCCTGCATGATGGTGTCGAGATCCATTCCTACGGCCTTGATTCCGCCGCCCAGTGCGCCGACCGCGAGGGTGAGGAGTGCGGCACGTTCGTCGGTGTCGAGTGCTTCGATGCGGGTTTCGACCTCGTCGCCGTCGTCGACCATGCTGGCGGAGATGAGCTGAACCAAGTCGAGGAACAGATCGACCGCTTCGGGGGGCATGAACTCGCGGACGTTCGGGGGTTTACGTGTCATTGGGAAATACTCCTGAGGAGGGGATTAACTGCTCTGACCTGCGGAGAGTTAACGGAGTTAACGGCGAAAGGTATGAGCACAGATTGTTTTCTCGCATGGGGGGAACACTTTCGGAATTAACCCCATTAACTTTTCGGGCTCAGTCGTCGTCGGCTGCGGCGAGTACCAGGCCATGGACGTACACCTGATTTCCGGCGCCGT
Source organism: Rhodococcus mengyinensis (assembly GCF_048381435.1). Taxonomy (NCBI): domain Bacteria; kingdom Bacillati; phylum Actinomycetota; class Actinomycetes; order Mycobacteriales; family Nocardiaceae; genus Rhodococcus; species Rhodococcus mengyinensis. Next base: position 25,120 of record NZ_JBLWIT010000109.1, read on the forward strand.
TGGCTACGGTGAAGCCCTTCGATTCGAGTTCGGACCGGAAGTCAGGCTTGGCGATCGGCGGGAGCCCCTGCGATGCTGCCCAGGAGGAAAACGCCTCGTAGATCTTGCCGTATTTGAACTTCGCTGCCCGATGACAGCACTCGGTGATGAACCTGCCCACCGCGTCGCTGTCCGCTCGATACTCCGAGGTCGCCGCAGTGACAGCCTCGGGAGGGTTGAGCCCATCACGCTTGTACTGAACCCACCCTTCAACAGCCCAGGTGAGGATTGCATCTACGTCCGCTTCGAGCTTCTGCGGTAGCAGTGGGTCGCGCTTCTCCGGCGGGATCACGACGTCGAACGGCACAACCAGCAGGCGCGCCCACAACGCCGGGTCGTCACCAGAGATCTTCGGCAGGAAGTTGGTCACCAACGCCGCCGTGTGGCTCGGGTCGAACTCGACGAAGTCCTGTCTCATGCGCCGGGCACGGATCTTGTCTCCGCCGGTCAGGCGCTTTACCGTCGCCTCCGCGAGCTTTCGGCCCTTGTCGGACTCGGAGATCACTACCCAGCGAACTCCCATGAGATCCATCTGTCCTGTTGGGTGAGCGCCCTCGCGGTGCATCAGCAGGTCAGGTTCGGCAACCGTCGCGTAGTCGCCGAGCGCGTGTCCCAGGGCGCCGTATGCGACGCCTTTCCCGTTGCGGCCGGCGCCGGTCATGATGCAAAGCTTGTGCTCGAGGACTCGGCCCGCGAGGGCTGAGCCGACATACCCCTGCAGGAACGTGCGCACCTCCACCTTCGGCAACGACGTTTCCAGGAAGTTCGTCCAGGTCTCGGACCGCGCCCTTGGCTGGTACGCAGCCCTGGTCACCTTCGTGATGCGGTCGGCCGGATCGTGCGGCCACAGCGTCATCGAATGCAGATTGAGGGTGCCGTTTGCGCAGTTCAACAGGTACGGGTCGGGGTCGAGGTCACCCACCTCAAAGGCGAATTCCTCTAGGGCGGAAGCGATTTCGAGGACACCAGCAATTCCCGTTGCCGACTCGCACCGTGCTACGTCCTTGCGGAGGGTAGCATCGGTCAGCGACTCCGCCAACGCTCGGCGCAGTTCCCGGAGGACTGCACGCTTCGCGTAACCCTTCGTGTCGGGCGTCCATCGAGTGCCGTCGTAGCGGTACCAGCCGACCTGCGAGACGAACATCAGCCTCGAAGCGTGCTGCTCGGCCAGTCGGTAGGCCATTCGAACCTGTCCGCGGTGCACCAGTTCTGGTGCTGCGTCCACGGTCACGCTGCGGCCGAGTCGGGGAAGTCCTCAATGGCTCCCCCGGCAGCCTTGATCCGCTCCGCGAGTTCACGCTCGCCTGGCCGGTTCCGCTTCCACAAGGCCCGAACGTCGTCGATCTTCCACAGTCCGGGGAACTCGCCGCGGTCGAGTAGCGCCTTCGCCGCCCGTGCCATCAGGTCAAGCTCTGCCCCGCTGGGCTTTGGCATGGGCTTGCGGTTCGCAGGGTATCGCCATGAGGTCGTGAAACGGGGATCGGATGCGGCGGCTTTGTGCCGGCAGATCCAAGGATCGGAGCACCCGCATTCATCGTATGGGGGAAGGCGGCGCGATGCCTGAATGCGTTGTCGCGCTTGCACACGTCGCTCATGTGCCGTAGGGTCGGGTACATCGTCATTAGGGGCCATGCTCCGGCCTCTCTGATAGCAGTTTCGGAACGGTCACTCATTCGCGGGCAAGGCGAATCGGTGGCCGTTTCTGGTATGTAGCCGTAACGCGGCGGTTTACGCTGCAGTACGCAGTAGCGCAGTGATGCGGGCTATCTGTTCTGGACGTAGGGGCGGCGCCTTTTCCACAATCTCCTCGACACGGAGTGCGATCCGGTGGGCAACGAGGTTCTGTTCCTTCTCGAGGATGACCTCGGGGGCATGGTTGTGGCGCTTCGCCATTCCGTACTCTCCGGCGGCCTTACGCATTTCCACACTGGTGGAGTTGATGCTCATCGGTATCCTTGTGGCGAGGGGGTTGACAGATCCGAATCTCTGTGATTCATGTTTAGGACCTTACACCTTGTGGGTAGCACCCAAGCCACTACTCGAGACGAAATCTCGCACATTACAACATGTTTCGTGTTCTCAAACCTTGCGGCGATGTCATCCCTAGTTCACTCAAGGGCATCCCGTGACACTCGGGGACACGCGGAGGATGACGGAAGAATTGGCCGAAAAAAAACTGGCCCCGATCACCGAATCGGGGCCAGTAGCGATCGAGAAACTTACAGCTTCCATTCAATCTGGACTCGACCTACGTCCAGGCCCCCGCCCTTCGGCCGCTGACCGCTCCCGATAGGCAGGACTACGACGCTCATCAACTGGCTGATCACCTTGCCCCGCACATCAGGCGACAGACCACCCCACACCGCCCGCAGGTCATCCCCCGCTAGCACGAGATCGGCCAGGGGGGACGACTGCCTTGCCGCGGACAACTTCCCATCAATGCCGTCGATCTTCGCTTGCAGATCCGCACTTCCGGCCTTCAATTGGATACCGTCAATCGCGCCACTCGCGAAGAGCGTCGCCAACTCCTTCTTCCGAGCCTGCAACCCGTCGCGCTCCGTCTGCAATGCCACTACATCAACCCCCTTGCCGCGATCCAAGATCAACGCGGCGGCGTCCTCGCGGGACAGCCGGGCGACCACGACCTGATCTATGAACTCATCCAGCGGTTCCTTGCGCTGCGAAAGGTGAGGCGAGGCCGCGCACCGATACGACTTGTAGGACTCGGCCCGCCCTCCGCGCATCGTGAACACCTTCATCGCCCCCCCACATTTTCCGCACCGGTAGATCCCCGCGCCCTGGTGTACCCGCTCATAGGATGTGCTCACGCGCCTAGACGGGTCCGCGATGACAGCACGAACGGCATGGAGAGTATCGGCGTCAAAGATGGCAGGCCAGAGGGCCGGACCGATGATCTTCCCGCCCTGCTCCACCAGCCCTGCATTGCGAGCACGCGTCAGCACCTTCCGCAAGCCGGTCACAGTCCACGTATCCCTGCCCCGCGCCGTCTTTATGCCGGCATCCATCCACTGCCGGGTGATCGACATCAGGGACACCCCACGCAGCATCCGGTCGGCGGCGTCACGGAGTGCGTCAGCCTCCACAGGCTCGAGTTCCATGCCGCCGGCCTTGTACCCAAACGGCCGGGGTCCACCCCGGAACTTTCCGTCCAGTGCCATTTGGTTCTTGGCGCGCTTCTGTCGTTCCGCGCTGTGTTCAACCTCGTGGCGGGCGACCACACCCAACAGGCGCGCAGTCATGCGTCCGCTAGGTGTGGCCAGGTCGATATGCCCGCTCTTCACGAGACGAACTTCAACCGAGTGCGCTGAAATGGTGTCGATGAACCGCTCGAGTTCTACCGGGCTACGGTGCAGGCGGTCGGAATGCCAGGCCACGATTCCGTCAACGCTGCCCCGTTCGATGTGGTCCAGCATCTCCTCGTACGCGGGCCTGACTCGCCCCGAGTAGGCGCTCACGTCGTTATCGACGAAGACCCGTGCGACGTTCCAGCCCAGAGAATCCGCGAGTGCCCTACAGTCGGATTCCTGACGCTGAACGCCAAGACCTGCGCCTTCCCGGTCCTGAGAGATTCGGCAGTAGACCACACATTCCATGAATTGACAGTACCAGTTGACATACCGTGACGACCGAATACAGCACGGCGCCGAAGGCCGCGGCCGCGATGGTGCCGATGGCGTACTCCGCCGTCGACATGCCGTCCTCGTCCGTCGCGAGCAGCGTCAAGCGAGCGGTCAATGCTCGAACTTCCGCCAAGCCCCGGATTCCGTGTCCCATGGTGTTCCCCCTTCAGAGTGTCCGGCGCAGCGGTTCTGCGCCGGAAGTGTCGATGTGTCACAACAGCCCGCCGTCCAGCACCCGCGAGGCAAGCCCGACGACGACCGGGATGATGCCGAGGCAGATGAATGCCGGCAGGAAGCACAGCCCGAGTGGGCCACTGATGAGCACGCCTGCGCGTTCGGCCGACGCCGCCGCCAGATGCTCGACCTGGATCCGGCCGTCGGCGGCGAGTTCCGTCATGGAACCGGCGAGCGACGATCCCGATGCGGCCGACCGGCGCGCCATGCGGGCAAGGGATTCGGTGGCCGGGTCCGACGCGGCCGCCTCCCACGCGGTCGCCGCATCCGCCCCCAGCGACAGCAGGTCCGCGGCGCGGCGCAGCGATTCCGCCAGCGGCGCCGGCGCCGTCCGCGACACGGCCTGCGCCGCGGTCGCGACGGGCAGTCCGGCGCGCAGACACGCTGCCAGGAGGTCGAAGGTCGCGGCGGTCGCGAGCGGGTCCTCGCGGCGCGTGGTGTCGTCGACCGCGGACGCCGCATCACCCGGGCCGCGACCGCCGTTGCCGCGCAGTCGCTGTACCGGCGCTCTGGGTGCGGGCAGCACCAGCACGGCGCCGGCGAGGAGAAGTACCGCGCACCAGATCATCCCGTCACACGTCCGGTGATCCGGTCGGTCCACAACAGGCCCGCGCACACCAGCCCCGCACCGAGCAGCAACAGGATTCCGCCCACACCACCGCCGAACAGCACCGTCAGAGGGGCCGCCTCCATCATCTGGCCGAGACCGACACCCAGCAGCGGCAGCCCGGCGAGTACGGTCGCCGTCGCCCTCGCGCCGGCCAGCGAGGCCTCCGTTCGCTGACGGAAGCGGCTGCGTCCCAACAGGTCCGTCCGTGCCGCCTCGAGCAGTTCCGCCAGTGCGAGACCGTGCGCGTCGGCCACCGCCCAGATATCGGCGATCCGCCCCAACTCGGTCCGACACGGGAGTCCGCGATCCGGAACCCGTCCGCGGCCGATCCTCCGAGCCGCGAGCGCGCCGACGCGGCCCGGAATGCCGCCGCCACACTGCCTGCCGACTCGTCGGCCGCCGTCTGGCATGCGGCAGCCGGATGGGCACCCACCCGAAGTTCCGCCGTCACCACCTCGAGACTCGACAGTACGACACGTAGATCGGCATCCTTCGCTTTCGCCGCCCTGCGTCGCGCCGACCTGAAACGCACAGTTGCACAGACGGTCGTCGCGGCGAGGACCGCGTAGAGCCCGCCCACTTCGTACACGATCGGAATGCCGGCGAGTGCCGCCGGAACCACCCAGGGCAGACGCAACCGGCGACGGGGACCTTCCCTGCCCGTCACCGCGAGCAACCGGGGCCGCGATCTCGCGGACGGCACCGCCAGCACTGCGCAGGCGAGGACCACCAGACCGGCGATCACGACGGCACCACCGTCCCCGAGTCCACCGGTCCACGCCGAGAACACAAGTGGCGGAGCCGGTCCACCGCCGGACCCTCACCGGTGTCGTGGCTCCAGGCGGGCACGATCGTGACGCGCCCGTGTTCGTCGCGAGTGACGACACCGATCTGCGTCAGCCGCCGCGCCCCGCTCGACGACCGGTGGACGTGCAGGACCACCTGCACGGCGGCGGCCAGTTGACTGTGCAGCGCGGCGCGGTCCATTCCGCCCAGTGCCGCAAGCGCTTCGAGCCGTGCCGGAACCTCCTCGGGCGAGTTGGCGTGCACCGTTCCGGCACCGCCGTCGTGACCTGTGTTGAGCGCCGTCAGCAGGTCGACGACCTCGGCGCCGCGAACCTCGCCGACGACGATCCGGTCGGGTCGCATACGCAGTGATTGCCGGACGAGGTCCCGGACGGTGACCTCACCCACGCCCTCGACGTTGGGTGCCCTGGCCACGAGCCGGACCACGTGCGGGTGCGTCGGCGCCAACTCCGCGGCATCCTCCACGCACACGATCCGTTCCGCCGGGTCCACCGCCCCCAGCAATGCGGCCAGTAGCGTGGTCTTGCCTGCGCCGGTGCCGCCGGTGACCAGGAAGGCGAGCCGTGCCTGCACGATCGTCATCAGCAGGTCGTGGGCCGCCGCGGCCACGGTACCGCCCGCGACGAGCGCGCCGAGCCCCTGGGTGGCCGGGCGCAGCACCCGCAGCGACAGGCAGGTACCGCCCTGGGCCACGGGAGCGAGGACGGCATGCAGCCGCACACCGAACGAACCGTTCCCGACGTCCCTCAACCTTCCGTCGACCCACGGCTGAGCGTCGTCGAGGCGGCGTCCGGCGGACAGCGCGAGCCGCTGCGCGAGCCGGCGCACCGCCGCCTCGTCCGTGAACCGGACGGCTGCGCGTTCGAGCCCACGCCCTCGATCTACCCACACACGGTCGGGCGCGGTGACGAGCACGTCCGCGACTCCCGGTTCCGTCAGCAACGACTCGAGTGGGCCGGCGCCGGTGAGTTCGGTCATGAGCACCCGCAGCGCCCCGAGCAGATCGGTGTCGCCGAGCACGCCACCGGACTCGGTGCGGATGGCGGCGGCGACCGTCGCCGGCGTCGGCTCGCCGGACGTGTGCGCGAGACGTTCGCGCACCCGGTCGAGGAGATCTTGTGTGACGAGGGAACTCATGCCGCCCACTCCCGCGACCGCGGTCTGCTGCCGACCGTGTCGAGGACCGCCTCGGCCGCGGCGCCCAGCGGGGAGCGCCTGCCCGGCCTCAGTCCGCCGTGTTCGAGCATTCCGGTGAGCGCCCGCTCGGCGCGCATCGACGCGATCAGCGGCAGGTCGAGAACCTCCGCGACGTCCGCGCCGCGGAGCCCACCGGGTGCCGGGCCGCGAACCACGAGTCCCTGGTTGGGATTCCTCTCGGTGATCCACTGCGACACCTTCCCCGCGGCGATGCAGGCCCGGACGGTCGCGGGCACGACGAGAACCACCAGATCGGCGAGTTCGAGGACGGTTTCCGTGACCGGGCCGGGGAACCGCGACACGTCGCACACGACCAGATCGCCGGCATGGCGCCCGGCATCGGTGACCGCACGGACCGCGGCCGCTGTCGGTCCGGCGCCGTGCCCCGTCCTGCTGCAGGCGAGCACCCGCAGCCGCTCGCCGCGGGCGGGGAGGGCGTCCCGGAGCGCGCCCGAGGAGATCCGGCCGCCCTCGATCGACAGACCCGACCATCGCAGTCCGGGCACGTCCTCGATGCCCAGCAGTACGTCGAGGCCGGACCCCCACGAGTCGGTGTCGAGCAGAAGGGCCGGCTGCGGCCGCGACGCAGCGGTGAGGGCTGTGGCCGCCGCCAGCGTGGAGGCGCCCGCACCGCCGCATCCGCCGACGACGGCGACGACGGTGCCGTCCGCGTCGGGACGCTGGGGTTGCTCGCCGAGCACGGCGACCAGCGCGGACTCGTCCTCGGGTACCGCGAGCACGTGTTCCGCCCCGACCGCGGTGGCGATCCGCCACTCGTCGATGCCCGGCGGCCCGTCGCACAGCAGCACCACCCGGCGCCGGCGTGGGAGCCGGTTGCGGCACGCGGCGGCTGCGCGCGCGTCGAGCACGACGATCGGGGCGCTTCCCCAGACGTGCCGGGCGTCGGCGACGTCGACCTCGTTCAGCGCCCGGTCGGCCGCTGCCGCCACGCGCCTGATGCTGTGCAGCAATGCCGGGTCGTCGACCAGAACCAGCACTTCACCCCCGCCTTCTGCGTCCATGCAGCGAGCGTGCCCGCTGCCGGACACTGCCGGAAGGGGCTCGGCTCGAACTGTGGACAACTTCGGCCCTGTGGATAGAAACTGGTACCAGCGCACCAATTTCAAGGGTTCGAGCCGAGGAGTGCGGCAGACCCGCCGCAGACAGAGGACGACCCTCGCCAGGGGGGGAGGAGGCGAGGGTCGTCAGTGTTCAGCCCCGGGGGGTCGGGCTGAACATCGTCCGGATCAAATCCGGACATCAGCAATACTACACCTCCCCCGATCAGTATTTGCAAGTTCAACTGTTGAACGTTCCGTCGTGTCGATAGTGCCGAAAGACCCTTCCTCCGCCCCTTCGTACGAGCCCCCACCCCACTCGAAGTCCGCATATCCTTGGAAATTGTGACCGCGAAGCCACAGAGAAGTGCCAAGACAGGTCGACACACCGAGACAGGTCGGGTTGCCGCATTCTTCGACCTCGACAAGACGATCATCGCGAAATCCAGCACCCTCGCGTTCAGCAGACCGTTCTTCGACCAGGGCCTGATCAACCGCCGATCGGTTCTCAAGAGCAGTTACGCGCAGTTTCTGTTCCTGCTGTCGGGCGCGGACCACGATCAGATGGAGCGGATGCGCGCCTACCTCACGAGCATGTGCGCGGGCTGGAACGTGGACCAGGTCCGGTCGGTGGTCGCCGAAACCCTCCACGACATCGTGGACCCTCTGGTGTTCGCGGAGGCCGCCGACCTCATCGCGGACCACAAGTTGCGGGGCCACGACGTCATCGTGGTGTCGGCGTCGGGCGAGGAGGTGGTGGCGCCGATCGCCGAAGCTCTCGGGGCCACGCGCAGCACCGCCACCCGCATGGCGGTCGCGGACGGGCTCTACACCGGCGAGGTGGAGTTCTACTGCTACGGCGAAGGCAAAGTGGACGCGATGCGGCAACTGGCCGACGAATACCACTACGACCTGTCGGCATGCTACGCCTACTCCGACTCCGTGACCGATCTCCCGATGCTGACCGCCGTCGGCCACCCGACGGCGGTCAACCCGGACCGGGCTTTGCGGAAGGCTGCGGCCGGAAACGGTTGGCCCATATTGACTTTCTCCAATCCGGTCTCCCTCCGGGCACGACTCCAGGCGCCGTCCGCGACCACCGTCGTGACCACGGCGGCGGTGAGCGTCGGGGCCCTGGTCGCGGGCGCATTCACGTATGGAGTGTTGCGCCGCAAGCGCTGACCGCCGCAACCCGCGACACGGTCACAAACCGAATTTGATACTTGCTGTGAGGGGGGTCACGGGGTACAAAGGAGTTACGGAAGAACGGAAGGCCAAGGTCGACCCAGAAGAGAAGGATCGATCTCCCGACCAGGATTCCCAGCACGGGCACTAGGTACCCACGCGAAGCATAAGCCACTATAAGGGCAGAAGCGTTGTGGGCCTGCGAGACTCGAGTCTTCACCGGCAAGGACCCTGCACAGGTTGCAAGGACGACCCGACGATATTCGGACTCTCGCCGAGGCCACCCACACAACCCACCTTGCACGCTTGGTAACCGGTTGTCCGTGCTAACGGGCGGCGAAGTCGACACCAGTCGGCAGCGCCGCCCGTTTCACATGTTCGGGAACTTGTTGCAGCGCAGGGTATTTCGACTAATTCGTCGCGGCCTCCGCGATCGACGTGGCCTCCCGGGCTCCGGCCTCCAGAGCGCCACAGCAGAGGACGACCCAGCTGCCGACACCCTCCGGCTCGCCCGACGCGAACGCGGCCGCCCCGTTGCGGTACGCCTGCTGCCGGCGCAACCAGCTGACCTCCGGGACCCCGAGATTGTGGGGATCGAGCCCGCTCGCCACGGAAACCAGGCGTGACGCGGCGCGCGCGACGATACCGTCGCCGACCCCGAACGGCTTCAGCGTCAACAATTCCCCGTGCACCACGGCCGCCAGAACCGGCGCGGGCGCAGCCGTTCCCCCCGTCACGAGCTGGGCGAGACCGTCGAGCCGCTCCGCGACGCCGGACCCGGCACGCGGCCTGCCGAGCAATTCCTGATCCTCCACGAGGTCGGCCGCGGCCAGCAGATGAAGCCGCGCGAGGGCCTGCAGCGGTGCCCGCTGCCAGGTGGACTGCAGAAGTGTGAGGGCGTCACCGTCGAGGGCCTGCCCGACCCGCAGCGCCCCCGACAGAATCGGGTCGCCTGCCTCGCCGGGCGCGGGCAACTCGGTGCTGCCGCCGTCCAGCGACGCCGAGGCGCGGGCCGCCCGGACCGCCGCCTCGGCCGCCGTAGTCGGCCAGCCGCGCCGGTTGGTCTTGTGGCGGTGAACCGCACCGAGCGCGTCGCGCGCACGGTCCGCGGCTTCGCGGACGCCGGGAAGGTCGACGAGGGGCTGCAACGGGTCGCTCACGTACCGGAACGCTACCCGGCGCCGTCCCGGGTCAGGCGCCGAGCCGGATCGATCCGCCGGGAATCGCGTCCAGCAGCTTCCGTGTGTACTCCTCCTTCGGTGATGTGAAGACCTCGTCCGTGGTCGCTTTCTCCACGATCGCGCCGGTGGACATGACGAGCACGTCGTCGGCGATCTGCCGCACCACCGCCAGGTCGTGGGTGATGAACAGGTACGTCAGCCCCAGCTCCGCCTGCAGGTCGTTCAGCAGGGTCAGGATCTGGTCCTGGACCAGCACGTCGAGCGCCGACACCGCCTCGTCGCACACCACCATCTCCGGCTGCAGCGCCAGCGCCCGGGCGATCGCCACCCGCTGCCGCTGGCCACCGGACAGCTCGTTCGGGAACCTCCGCATCACCGAAGCCGGCAGGGCCACCTTGTCCAGCAGGTCGCGTACCCGCGCTTCCCGCTCCGCCTTCGTCCCCACCTTGTGGGTGCGGAGGGGCTCCTCGACGGTGCGGAAGATCGAGTACATCGGGTCGAGCGTGCCGTACGGATTCTGGAAGATCGGCTGCACCCGGCGGCGGAACGCAAGCGTCTCCCGGCGGTCCAGCGTCGCGACGTCCTTGCCGTCGAACACGACATTCCCCGACGTCGGCGTGAGAAGTCCGAGGACCATCTGCGCGACCGTCGACTTGCCCGACCCCGACTCGCCGACGATGGCCGTGGTCGTTCCACGTCGGACCGCGAACGAGACGTCGTCGACCGCGGTGAAGTCGGTGGACTTCCGTAGCCCGTGCCGGATCTTGAACACCTTGGTCAGCCCGGTGGCGACGACCACGTCGTCGGTGGCCTTGCCGAACTCGACGCCGATCTCGCCGTGCTGTTCGGCCTCGCCGACCACCTCGAGGGCGTGCTCCCGGATGTCCGCCCGGGCCAGCGAAGAACTCCGGCGTTGCGACGCCAGCGACGGCGCCGCGGCCACCAGCTTCCGGGTGTACGGGTGGCGCGGCCGCTGCAGGATCTCCAGCGCCGGCCCTGCCTCGACCACCCGCCCCTTGCTCATGACGATCAGGTGCTCGGCCCGCTCGGCGGCCAGGCCGAGGTCGTGGGTGATGAGGAGCACCGCGGTGCCCAGCTCGTTGGTGAGACCGTCCAGATGGTCGAGGATCTGGCGTTGGACCGTGACGTCGAGTGCCGACGTGGGCTCGTCCGCGATCAGCAGTTGCGGGCGGGCCGACAGTCCGATGGCGATGAGGGCGCGCTGCCGCATGCCGCCGGAGAACTCGTGCGGATACTGGCCCAGGCGGTCCTCCGCGTCGGCGAGTCCGGCCTCCTCGAGCAGCTCGGCGGCACGCGCCTTCGCGGCCTTGCCCTTCGCGATCCCGTTGGCTTCCAACGCCTCCTCGATCTGGAAGCCGACCTTCCACACCGGGTTGAGGTTGGACATCGGGTCCTGCGGGACGAGGCCGATCTTCTGACCGCGCAGCGCGACGAACTCGCGCTCGGACGCCTCCGCGAGGTCCTGCCCCTCGAACAGGATCCGGCCGCCGGTCACCTTTCCCGTCCCGGGCAGCAGGTTGATGATCGCGTGCGCGGTCGTGGACTTGCCCGAACCGGACTCGCCGACGATCGCCACCGTCTGCCCCGGATACACCGTGAGGCTGACACCGCGCACTGCGGGCACGAGCCCGGAATGCGACTGGAACGACACTTCCAGGTCCCGGATCTCGAGCAGCGGCACCTCGTCGGCCGAATTCTGTGGTCCGGCTGGTTCGTTCGTGGACACCCCGCTCACCTCTTCCTGGCCTTGGGATCGAGCGCGTCCCGCAGAGCGTCGCCCATCATGATGAACCCGAGCACCGTGATCGCCAGCGCGGTCGCCGGATAGAACAGGATCGGCGACCCCTGACGCAGCGTGACCTGGGCGGTGCTGATGTCTCCGCCCCACGAGATCTCGGTGGACGGCAGACCGATACCGAGGAACGACAGCGTCGCCTCGGCCACGATGTAGATGCCGAGCGAGATGGTCGCGATCACGATGATCGGGGCGAGGGAGTTGGGCAGCACGTGCCGGACGAGGGTGCGCATGTTCGACACCCCGAGCGCCCGCGACGCCATCACGTAGTCGTTGTTCTTCGCCGAGATAACCGAGCCGCGAGCGATTCTCGCCATCTGAGGCCAGCCGAACAGGGCGAGGACGACGATCAGCGTCCAGATGGTGCGGTTGGCGAACAGCTGCATCAGGACGATCGCGGCGAGGATGAGCGGGATGCCGAAGAAGATATCGGCGACCCGGGACAGCAGCGAGTCGGCCCAGCCGCCGTAGTACCCGGCGACCGCACCGAACACCACGCCCACGACGAGCACGATCGACGTGACCCCGACACCCACCAGCACCGACGCCCGCGCCCCGTAGATCGTGCGGGAATAGATGTCGCAGCCCTGCTTGTCGAATCCGAACCAGTGCCCCGACGACGGCCCCTGCATGCTGAACGCCAGATCGCAGAACCTGGGATCGGTGCCGGTGAACAGACCGGGGAAAGCCGCAACGGCGATCACCACCACGATGATCACCGTGGCGACCAGGAACAGCGGACGTTTGCGGAGGTCCCGCCACGCATCCGACCACATGCTCGTCGGCGGCTGGTCGATGTGGACGGCGTCAGTCTCTCCCGGCGCCGCCACTTCTTCGGGTGCCACGAAATGCGCCTGCCGGGTCTTCCGGTCGCCCGTCCGGGGCGACTCGTTCTCCACTTTCTCAGACATAGCGAATCCTCGGGTCGAGCGCGGCGTACAGGAGGTCGATGAGCAGGTTGGCGAGCAGATAGATGACGATCAGCACCGTCACGAAGGACACCACCGTCGGCGCCTCACCGCGGGTGACCGCCTGATAGATCGTGCCGCCGACACCGTTGATGTTGAAGATGCCCTCCGTGACGATCGCACCGCCCATTAGGGTGGCGAGGTCGGCGCCGAGGAACGTGACCACCGGGATCAGCGAGTTCCGCAGCACGTGCACCTGCACCACACGGCGCCGCGAAAGACCCTTGGCCGTCGCGGTTCTCACGTAGTCGGCGGTGAGGTTCTCGGCGACCGACGTCCGGGTGAGCCGGAGCACGTACGCGAACGACACCGACCCGAGGACGAACGCGGGCAGCAGCAGATTCTTGAAACTGGTGTTGCCCCCGACCGTCGGCGGCACCAGCCCCCATTTCACGCCGACGAAGAACTGGGCCAGGAAACCGATGACGAAGATCGGGATCGCGATGATCACCAGGCTCACGAGGAGGACGGAACTGTCGAAGATGCCGCCCTTGCGGAGTCCGGCCCACAGGCCGAAGCCGACTCCGAAGATCCCCTCGATGGCGAGTGCCATCAGGGACAACTTGATTGTGATCGGGAATGCCTGCGCCAGAACCTCACTGACGGGGCGGCCGGAGAAGGACGTACCGAAGTCGAGGGTGAAAATGCCCTTCAGATACAGGAGGTACTGCGTCAGGAACGGCTCGTCGAGGTGGTATCGCTCACGGAGTTGGGCCGCCACCGCGGGGCTGAGTGCCTTGTCGCCGGCCAGCGCGGCGATCGGGTCTCCGGGCAGCAGGAATACCATCGCGTAGATCAGGAACGTGGCCCCGAGGAACACGGGGATCATCTGGAGCAAACGGCGACCGACGTACCAGAGCATCGGATCACCTCCTATTCGTCGGGAGCAGTGACGTCAGGAATCCGTAGCCTCGGCTCGTACTCCCGGGTGGGGCCGCGAACTGACAGCTCGCGGCCCACCCGTCTCGAAGAATCTCCGGTGCGTCAGTTCTTCTCGATGTCGGAGTACATCGGGATGCCCTTCCAGTCGATGACCACGTTCGACACGTTCTCCGACCAGCCGCTGGCGGCGTTGCGGTACCACGTCGGGACGGCAGGCAGGTCGCGTAGGAGCACTTCCTGCGCCTGGTTCAGCAGTTCCTGGGCCTTGTCGGGATCGACCTCACCCGCGGAGGCACGCAGCAGCCGGTCGAACTCGGGGTTCGAGTAGTCGCCGTCGTTGGAGCTGCCGCCGGTCTGGTAGTTCTGTGCGAGGAAGCCGTACTGCTGCGGGTAGTCGCCCTGCCACCCCGAACGGAACGCGCTGGGGATGGTGCGGTTGGTGGCCTCGGTGCGGATCTGCGCGAACGTGGGGTACTCCTTGCCCTTCGCGTCGATGCCGAGGGTGTTGCGGATGTTGTTGGCGGTGGCGTCGACCCATTCCTTGTGGCCGCCGTCGCCGTTGTACGCGATCTCGAAACTGCCCGACCACGGGGCGATGGCGTCGGCCTGGGCCCACAGCCGCTTCGCCGCCTCCGGGTCGTACTTCAGGTTGCCGTTGCCGACGAGCGAATCCGACCAGCCCTCGATGGCGGGGCTGGTGAAGTCGAGCGCGGGGGTGCGGGTCTTGTTGTAGATCTGCTGGGTGATCTGGTCGCGGTTGATCGCCATCGAGATGGCCTGGCGGCGCAGCGTGCCCTCCTCACCGCTGAAATGCGGCAGCCGGCCCGGGATCGTGAACGTCTCGATGGTCGCGGACGGCTGGTTCACGGTGCGGCCCGGCAGGTCGGTCTCGAACGTGGTCACCGCGCTCGGCGGCACCTGGTCGAGGACGTCGACGTTGCCCGCGAGCAGATCCGTGTACGCCGTGTCGAGGCTGTTGTACATGACGAAGTCGACGCCGGCATTCTTCGGCTTACGGTTGCCGTTGTAGTCGGGGTTCACGACGGTGTCGATCCGAACGTTGTGCTGCCACGCTCCGGGGCCGGACATCATGTACGGGCCGTTGCCGATGGGATTCTCACCGAACGCCGCCATGTCCTGGTACGCCACCGCAGGCAACGGGTAGTACGCGGCGAACCCGAGGCGGTCCGGGAAGGCCGACTCGGGTTGCTTCAGTTCGATCGTGAACGTGGAGTCGTCGACCACCTTCAGTCCCGACATGGTCTGCACCGTCGGGTTCTCGGCGGCCACCTCGTCGTAGCCCTGGATCGGGTCGAAGAAGGACGCCTGAATCTGCGCATTCGTGGACAGCGCGCCGTAATTCCAGGCGTCGACGAACGAGGCCGCCGTGACCGGCGTGCCGTCCGTGAACGTCCAGCCGTCCTTCAGCTTCACGGTGAAGTTCTTGCCGTCCGTCGTCTCGATCGACTCGGCGACCTCGTTGTTCACCCCGCCGTCGGAGTCGTAGGAAACGAGGCCCGCGAACAGCGAGTCGACGACGCGGCCGCCCTGATTCTCGCTCGTATTGGTGGGAATCAACGGATTCTGCGGTTCACTTGCCCAGGCGTTGACGATTCCGCTACCACCCCCGCTCGTCGAATCACCGGACGAGCAGGCGGACAGCATCCCTGCTGCCAGGCCGACCGCCACAACGGCGGTTGCCACACGTGTGATGCGCAAAGCGTTCCTCCCAGATCTGCGTGGTTCCGGGCAGCGGCTCCGGGCGCAGCCCGAATGATGGGATGACGATAAGTCAAGGTTTCAATCTGTGTAGCCACGACGGGCGAAACTCGTGCAATCGGCACCTGATCGAAACATCGTGGGCGCAGGGGTCTCCACTCGTCGCACCCGATCGCCGTCCGTCGCGTCCAGTCGACCGATCGTCGCAGAATATGGGCATGCAACCCTCTGCAACGGTGCGCTCGGGAGACCATGTGACTACCCTCACACGTGCTAGAAGTGCCGAATTCGAGACTGGAAAGAAGGCCGGGCCATAATGACCAGTGCAGCACAGGCGAGCGGAGCGACGGAGAAGTCGGAACATTCTGATTCCGTCCCGCAGGTGTATCCGCCGAGCCCCGAGTTCACCGCAACGGCGAACGCCGGCCCCGAGCTTCAGGCTGCCGCCGACGAAGACCGTCTCGCATTCTGGGCGAAGCAGGCCGAGCGCCTGCACTGGCACGCCCCCTTCTCCGAGGTCCTCGACTGGTCCGACGCGCCCGTCGCGAAGTGGTTCGTGAACGGACGGCTCAACGTCGCCTACAACTGCGTCGACCGCCACGTCCTCGCCGGCAACGGCGACCGCGTCGCCATCCACTTCGAGGGCGAACCGGGCGACACCCGCGACCTGACCTACAACGACCTGCTCGCCGAAGTCAGCAAGGCCGCCAACACCTTCAGCGACCTCGGACTCGTCGCCGGCGACCGCGTCGCGATCTACATGCCGATGATCCCCGAGGCCATCGTCACCATGCTCGCCTGCGCCCGTCTCGGCCTGACCCATTCGGTGGTGTTCGCCGGCTTCTCCGCCAGCGCCCTGCGCTCGCGCATCGACGACGCCGAAGCCAAGCTCGTCGTCACCGTCGACGGACAGTGGCGCCGCGGCCAGGCCGCACCCCTCAAGCCCGCCGTCGACGAAGCGGTGGACGGCGCCGAGTCCGTCAAGCACGTGCTCGTCGTCAAGCGCACCGGCATCGACGTCGACACCACCGAGGGTCGTGACCTGTGGTGGCACGAGACCGTCGAGAAGGCGGAGGGCACCCATCAGGCACAGCCGTTCGACTCCGAGCACCCGCTGTTCATCCTGTACACCTCCGGCACCACCGGAAAGCCCAAGGGCATCATCCACACCTCCGGCGGCTACCTCACCCAGGCGTCGTACACCCACCACAACGTGTTCGACCACAAGGCCGGGCAGGACGTGTACTGGTGCACCGCCGACATCGGCTGGGTCACCGGCCACAGCTACATCGTCTACGGGCCACTCTCGAACGGCGTCACCCAGGTGGTCTACGAGGGCACCCCGAACTCCCCCGACGAACACCGCCACTTCCAGATCATCGAGAAATACCGCGTCAGCATCTACTACACCGCACCCACCCTGGTGCGCACCTTCATGAAGTGGGGCCGCGACATTCCCGACGCCCACGACCTGTCCTCGATCCGGCTCCTCGGCTCGGTCGGCGAACCGATCAACCCCGAGGCCTGGAAGTGGTTCCGCGAGGTGATCGGCGGAAACACGGCCCCGATCGTCGACACCTGGTGGCAGACCGAGACCGGCGCGATCATGATCTCCCCGCTCCCCGGAATCACCGCCACCAAACCCGGATCCGCGATGGCACCGCTGCCCGGCATCTCCGCGAAGATCGTCGACGACGACGCCAACGAACTCGGCGCCGGCGGCTCCGGCTACCTCGTGCTCGACAAGCCGTGGCCGGCGATGCTCCGCGGCATCTGGGGCGACATGGACCGCTACCGCGAAACCTACTGGTCCCGCTACCCCGAACAGGGCTGGTACTTCGCCGGCGACGGCGCCAAGTACGACGAGGACGGCGCACTGTGGGTCCTCGGCCGCGTGGACGACGTCATGAACGTCTCCGGACACCGCATCTCCACCTCCGAGGTCGAATCCGCCCTCGTCGGGCACCACGGTGTCGCCGAAGCCGCCGTCGTCGGCGCCGCGGACGAGACCACCGGCCAGGGCATCGTCGCGTTCGTCATCCTCCGCGAGGGTGTCGAGAACACCGGCGACACCCTCATCGCCGAACTCAAGGCCGAAGTGTCCCGGGAGATCAGCCCGATCGCCAAGCCCCGCCAGATCACGATCGTCCCCGAACTCCCCAAGACGAGGTCGGGCAAGATCATGCGACGCCTGCTCAAGGACATCGCCGAAGGCCGCGACCTCGGCGACACCTCCACGCTCGTCGACCCCAAGGTCTTCGACGCGATCCGCGGCAAGTAGGGCGCTCCGCGCCCCGTGAGTGGTTGACGAGTCCCTGCACTCCTCAACCACTCACGGGCGGCGAAGCCGCCACAGCGTCTGCTCCTCGCCGATACCCTTCAGACCGGTCGTGAAGACGTCGCACCGGTAGTCCGATTCCGCCAGCAACGGCGCCACCTCCGGGTCGTCGTGAACGGCCCGGGACAGGACGATGTCGCCGCCCGCCGCACATCCCTGCACCCGCGCCGCCAAGTTGACGGTCGCGCCGAAGTAGTCGATCCGGCCGTCGTTGTCGATCATCACGGCGGGCCCCTGATGCAGCCCGACCTTCAACGCCACCGAGTCGTCGTCACCGAGGTGCCCGCGACGGAAATCGTCCCAGCCGGACTGCATCGACGCCGCCGCCGACCAGGCCTCCCTCGCATCGGCGAACGTCGCCATCACCGCGTCGCCCATCTGCTTCACCACCCCGCCGTTCTCGCGCACCACGGCGTCACGCAGGTAGCGGAAATGGCTCTGCACGAACGCGAACGCCCGGACGTCCCCGATGCGCTCGTACAGGGCGGTCGAACCGCTCAGATCCGTGAACAGCACCGCCAGGTTCGCTATCCCGATCTCGTCGCCGGGCGCCACCCCCTGATCCGGGAACAGGTCCTGGAAACCGTCGAGCGACGTGACGAGCGCGCCGGTCGCCGCGGCGTCCTTCCACCGCTCCCGCTCGACCACCACCAGCGCCTCGCCGGGGAGCCGGTTGTCGACCTCCAGCCGGATCGCCCCGCCGATGTCGGGCGAACCAAGCACCCGGAGTTCGCCGGGCCCGCACTCGACCCGCAGCGTTCCACCGGCAGAGCCGACCTCGCAAGCCACCGGGGCACCCACCTGATAGCACCGGAGCCGCAACCATCCCGGGTCGACTTCGAGCCGCTCGGAACGCTGCTCGCCCGGCTCGAGCCGCAACTGCGCCACCGCCGACGGGGAATTCGCCGGACCACCGATGCAGTACCGGGCCCGCTCCGCCCGGCGGACGGCCGGGTTGACGTCGAAGCGGATCTCCACCGACCGTGCCAGGTCGGTGTCGAAGGCAATGTCGCAGGTGTCGCAGTGGACGCGGCTCGCCAGTTGTCGAATCCGGCCGGCGTCCTCGCGGACCGTCCGGCAGACCGGGCACAGCACGCTCCAGCTCAGGTCCAGCAGGCCGCAGTCCGCGGCGTGGAGGAAGACGTACAGCAGTTGCATCCGATCGACAGCCCAGCGGTCCGCCAGCTCGAACGGTCGCATGCCCGTCACCTCCAGGTCGGACGCGGTCCGCAGGTGGGATTCCAAGCGCCCGATCAGGTTCGGGGCATCGTGCGATCGGGACAGCTGTGCCGTGCGGAGTTCCAGCCGACCGGCGTCGAGTTGCTCCGGCGGCGGCAGCGCGGGCACGGCATGCGTCTGCGGGTCGCGGATGTGGAGTTCCAACGCCCGCGCGAGCGCCACCGTCTTCCGGATGCCCGTGCGCGCCAGCAGGGTTCGCGCGACGACGGACCCGAACCAGGTCCGCGGGACGATCCGGGCGAACACCTCGACCTCGGTGCCGTCGGCGGACGGGTGAAGCCGGACACCCGTGGAGACCTCCGCGAGCGGGCCGCGGGAGAAGCGGCGAAGGACCTGGTAGAAGCGGCCCTCGATCCACTCGAACGGGAACTCCTCGTACCGCACCCGCCGCCCGTACGAACGGGTCACCGCCGAATAGTGTCCCTTGCGCCGCCGGTCCAGCATCGGAGCGAAGTGCACCGGTGACAGATCGATGTTGCGGTTGAGCCGATCGGTATCGGCGAGGAACGACCACAGATCCTGCTTCGGCAGCCGGATCCGGGCCGTCCTGGACAGCAGCACGGCTTTCGCCATGCAAGAACTATAGGCGTAGCCCGTGCGCCTTTCTGGTAGTTGGAACAACCAGAAAGGCGCACGGGGACTACGCCCCTACGTCGTCGAGCGACTGGTCGCGCGTCTCACGCATGACGAGCAGCGCGACGAACGTGAGTGCGGCGGCGATCAGCAGGTAGATGCCAACCCAGCCGACGCCGTACGACGTGGCGAGCCAGGTGGCGATGAACGGCGCGACGGCGGCACCGAGGATGCTGGCGGTGTTGTAGGCGATCCCCGAACCCGTGTAGCGCACGTTGGTCGGGAACAACTCCGGCAGAACGGCGCTCATCGGTCCGAAGGTCATGCCCATCAACAACATTCCGATGGCCAGGAATACGAGCATGCGGGCGTTGCCCATGCCCTCCTGGTTCAGCATCACGCCGAACGTGAGCCCGAAGACCATGATGAACCCGGTGATCGTGAGCAGCGTGATGCGGCGACCGAAGCGGTCGGCCAGCCACCCCGAGACGGGGACGGCGGCCGCGAAGAACAGGACCGCGATCAGCTGGAGGACGAGGAAGTCGGTGTAGTGGAAGCCGGCTCCGGTGCCGCCCTGGGCGGGGGTCTTGCCGGTGCCGTAGCTGAGCACCCAGGTGGTCATGATGTAGAAGAGCGTGTACGTGGCGAGCATGACGAACGTGCCGATGATCAGCTGACGCCAGCTGGTCTTGAACACCTCGGCCAGCGGGGTCTTCACCTTCTCGCCCCGCGCGACCGCGCGGGCGAACACGGGTGTCTCCTCGAGCTTCAGCCGCACGTACAGGCCGATCATCACCATGATCGCGCTGAGCAGGAATGGGATACGCCAGCCCCAGGTCAGGAATGCGCCGTCCAGGTCGGGGGTGCTGTTGTCGTGGTCCAGGAACAGCGTGATGATCAGGAACAGACCGTTGGCGAGGAAGAACCCGATGGGTGCGCCGAGCTGCGGCCACATGGCTGCCCAGGCCCGCTTGCCCTTCTGTGCGGTCTCGGTCGCGAGCAACGCCGCGCCACTCCACTCGCCGCCCAGCCCCAGACCCTGACAGAAGCGCATCAACGCCAGCAGGGCGGGCGCGACGAGGCCGATCTGGTGGTACGTCGGCAGCAATCCGATCACGAAGGTGGCGATGCCCATGGTGAGGAGGGAGCCGACGAGCGTCGTCTTGCGTCCGATGCGGTCGCCGAAGTGGCCGAACAGGATCGAGCCGAGTGGCCGGGCGACGAAGGCGAGACCGAACGTGGCAAGCGATGCCAGCAGGGCGGTGGTGCCGTTTCCCTTGGGGAAGAACAGGTGTGGGAACACCGACACGGCCGCGGTGGCATAGATGTAGAAGTCGTAGAACTCGATGGATGTTCCCACCATGCTCGCGACGACGATCCGGCTTCTGGGTACGCCGGCGACGGTGGCCCCGCCGTCCGGTTCTGGCTTCGACGTATCGACGGCACTGCTCACTCGACTTACTCCTGCACGATGCTATTTCAACTATTGGGACGGGAGTCCATTTCTTAGGAATTGAACACCTCGTGTCTTTCGCTTGGCAAATTGGATAAGCTCTTCTCGGTGCGCCGGGAAGTCTGGTCGGCAGAGCATTTGCCGTACCCCGACCACATCGAAAGCGAGCGCCCCCGGTGACCCAGCCCCTCCGCTCCGAACTCTCCCGCTACCTCCGCACCGAGACGGTCGGCGGTTCGATCCTGCTCGTCGCCGCGGCGGTCGCCCTCGTGTGGGCGAACTCCCCCGTCTCCGATTCGTACTTCGCACTGCGCGACTGGCAGATCGGCCCGCAGGCGCTCCACCTGAACCTGACGGTCGGGACGTGGGCACAGGACGGGCTGCTGGCGGTCTTCTTCTTCGTCGCCGGCCTCGAACTGAAGAGGGAACTGGTGGTGGGCGAACTCGCCGACCGCAAACGCGCCCTCCTCCCGATCATCGCGGCCTGCGGCGGTGTGGTGGTGCCCGCGATCATCGCCGCGACCATCGGCGCCGGCACTCCCGGCATGGACCGGGGCTGGGCCATCCCGGTCGCCACCGACATCGCGTTCGCACTGGGAGTGCTGGCGCTGACCGGGTCTCGCATCCCCGCGAGCGCCCGGGTGTTCCTGCTCAGCCTGGCCGTCGTCGACGACCTCCTCGCGATCGTGCTCATCGCGGTCCTGTTCACCAGCTCGATCGCCCTGCTGTGGCTGCTGGGCGCCGTCGTGTGCCTGGCCGTCTACGCGTTTGCCCAGCACCGGCGCATCACCACCCCGCTGCTCTACGTTCCACTCGCACTGCTCACCTGGTACTGCATGCACGACGCCGGAATCCACGCCACCCTCGCCGGTGTCGCTCTCGGCCTCCTCACCCGGGTCCGGCGCGACCCCGGCGAGCGTGAATCCCCGGCCTCCCGCCTCGAGCACCGCATCCAGCCGCTGTCGGCGGGCGTCTGCGTCCCGGTGTTCGCCCTGTTCGCGTCCGGCGTGGCCCTGAGCAGCGAGCTCCTCGGGCAGCTGTTCACCAACCCCATCTCGCAGTCCGTGATCGCGGGGCTCCTCGTCGGCAAGACCGTCGGCATCTTCGGCATCTCCTGGCTCGCGATCCGCCTGGGTATCGCGAAGAAGCCGCGAGCACTGGGGTTCCGGGACATGTTTGCCCTCTCAGTGCTCGGTGCGATCGGGTTCACCGTTAGCCTTCTCGTAGCGGATCTCGCGCTTGCGGGAATCGGTGACGGCAGCGAGGCCGAAATAGCTAAGGTCGCGGTGCTCGTGACATCGTTGACAGCGTCGCTGATCGGATCAGCGTTACTGTGGCGACGCGGTCGGGCCCATGCGGCCCGGAAGGATGACTCGGAAGTGCAAGAGCTACCTGGAGGGGTCGACAAGTGAGCATCACTCACGGCAAGGGAGACAGCCCGCGATACACGGGAGACGGGGTGCCGAACACGGTGTCGTCGATCCCGCTCACGGACGTAGACGCTCAGACACCCGGCGAGGCGAGCCTCGGCACGCTGGTCAAGCATGCGACCGCACAGGTGTCCACCCTGTTCCGGGCCGAGGTCGAGCTCGCCAAGGCCGAGGTCACCGGTGAGGTCAAGAAGGGCCTGCAGGGCAGCCTGTTCTTCATCCTCGCGTTCACCGTGCTGCTGTTCAGCTCGTTTTTCTTCTTCTTCTTCCTCGCCGAACTCCTCGACGTGTGGATCGCGCGCTGGCTGGCGTTCCTGATCGTCTTCCTGATCATGGTCGTGGTGACGGCGGTCCTAGCGCTGCTCGGTTATCTGCGGGTACGCAAACTCCGCGCACCCGAGAAGACCATCGACTCGCTGAAGCAGGCCAAGACGGTCCTTCCGACGTCGTACTCGGACGCGGAAGCCCATCTCGCGTCGTCCAGCGGACGTCACGCGCGGTAACTCGCTCCTGTGGCACCACCCGATCCGTCTACCGTCCGTTTCGACGGCCCCTGGATTCATCGCGACATCCATGCCAACGGAATCCGCTTCCACATCGTCGAGGTCGGCGCATCCGCACCGGATGCGCCCCTCGTCGTCCTGCTGCACGGATTCGCGGACTTCTGGTGGTCGTGGCGCCATCAGCTGACCGCGCTGGCCGCGGAGGGATACCGGGCCGTCGCCGTCGACCTCCGCGGCTACGGCGATTCCGACAAACCGCCGCGCGGCTACGACGGGTGGACGCTGGCCGGCGACATCGCCGGCCTCATCCGGGCGATGGGCTACGGCGAGGCAACCCTCGTCGGGCACGCCGACGGCGGCCTCGTCTGCTGGGCCACGGCCGTGCTCCACGCTCGCCTCGTCCGGTCGATCGCACTGGTCAGCTCGCCGCATCCCGTCGCGCTCAAGCAGGCCGTCCTCCACGACCGCTACCAGCGCAAGGCCCTGCTGCCCTCGTTCGTCTCCTGCCAGGTGCCGTGGCGTCCCGAACGTCACCTCACCCGGGACAACGGGTCGGAGGTCGAACGGTTGATCCGCGAACGCTCCGGCCCGGCCTGGACGGAGAACCCGGAGTTCGACGTCGTGATGTCACGAATGCGCTCGGCGATCCAGATTCCCGGGACCGCGCACTGCACCCTGGAGTATCAGCGGTGGGCGTTCCGCAGCCAGTTCCGGCCGGACGGCAGCCGGTTCATGGCGTCGATGGATCAGAAACTGCGGATCCCGGTCCTGCACCTCCACGGCGACCTCGACCCGTACGTGCTCGCGGACACCGTGCGCCGCAGCCACCGCTTCGCGCCCACCCAGCAGATGCAGACGGTCCCCGGTGTCGGCCACTACGCGCACTGGGAAGCCCCCGAACGCGTCAACGCCGCCCTGCTGGATCTCGTCGCACCCCGCACGGTCTGACCGACCGTCAGAGGATGCACGCCCCGGTGTCCACGGCGACGGACGCCCCGGACGCCGCCTGCAGCTGACGCGACACCTCGACGGCGGTGAGCACGAACCCGGTGTCGCTGTTGTCGACGGCGGCGCCGAACACCACCCCGAGCACCCGGCCGTCGCTGTCGACGAGCGGCCCGCCCGAGTTGCCCTGCCGAATGGAACCGCGGACCGTGTACACCTCACGCTGGACCGTTCCCGCCCGGTAGATGTCGGGACCACTGAGGTCCAGGATCTCCCGGACACGCGCGGCGCTGGCCGTGTACGGCCCGCCGCCCGGGTAGCCGAGCACCAGGGCGTTGTCGCCGGTCTGCGCAGGCTCGGGCGCGAAGTTCAGAACGGGGGCGTCCAGTCCGGGCACCTCGAGCACCGCGACGTCGGCGGACGGGTCGAACAGCACGACCTCCGCGTCCATCGGCCCGTTCGCGGTGTCGACGACGATGCCCGCCGTCCCCGCGACCACGTGGGCGTTGGTCATCACCCGGTCGGGGGCAACGACGAAACCGGATCCCTCGAGCGCGCGCTGACAACTCGGGGCCACACCCCGGATCCGCAGCACGCTCGACTGCAGCGAGGACGCGACGGGGCTCTGCAGGACGCTGGCGTCCGGCGGGTCGACGGTCGTGATGGGGGTGCGCCCGAACGGCCCGATGACGTCGGGAAGCCCGGACGTGTCGAGCAGGGCGGTGAACTCGGTGGGCAGTTGCCGCATCCAGGCGGGCGCGATGTTGTCGACCGTTTCGAGGACACTCGACCCGCGCACCGCCGCCGCCAGCTGAGGCTGGGACGAGGACGTGAGCGGGATCGCCAGCAGCCACGCCGCGACGAACACCGCGACGGCCTGCACGCAGGCGCCGATCACGCTGTCGACGGACCGCGCGACCGGACTGTGCATGCTTCCCCGCGCGGCCCGGCCCAGGACCATGCCCGCGACTTCGCCGACAATGACCAGCACCACGATCAGGGCGATACCGACCAGCACGCGACCGCGGCCCTCGTCCACGTGCACCAGCACGTGCGGGGCGATCAGGATGCCTGCCACCGCACCGAGCACGACCCCGATGAACGCGAGCACCGACGCCACCGCGCCCTGCCGCCAGCCGGATGTCGCGGCGACGAAGGCGATCAGCACGATCGCCAGGTCGATCCAGCGCGAGCCCGTCATCGCTCGGCCGCCGGCCGGCCGTGACCGTGGGTCAGATGGTCGTCGTCCAGATCGTTGTCGAGTTCGGCGAGGACGATGTCGAGGTCGCGGATGTCGTGGCGGTCCCACTCCTGTTCCCAGCCGGAGACCGCGAACAGGGCGGCCAGGATGCCGGCCGTGAAACCCCACACGAGCATGCCGTCGACGGCGAACGCGGGCCCCTGGTAGCCGGCCGGGTGCCGCACCTGGAACCGGTTCCGCGGATCGATCAGGGTGTGCACGGGCACCCGGGCGACACGTTCCGCCTCCGCGGGATCGACCACCCCGACCTCGCTGGGCTTCTCCCAGTACGCGAGGACGGGGGTGACGTCGAAACCGGACGGCGGGATGAAGATCTCCTCGAGCACGGCGAGCGGGCGGACACCGGACGGGTCGAGTCCCGTCTCCTCCTGCGCCTCCCGCAGCGCGGTGGCGATGGGGCCCTCGTCGCCGGGATCGCTGGCGCCGCCGGGGAATGCCACCTGGCCGCTGTGCTGACGCATCGTGGACGCACGCTGGGTGAGCAGGACGTCGGCGTCGGCGGGCAGGCCTCCCGACATCAGCGGGTCCGCCTCGACGGGGCCGCCGAACAGCACGAGCACCGCCGCCTCACGGGTGGTCGCGCCGCGGGGTGCGCGCCGATCGAGGACGGGGTTGATCTTGTGCGGGTCGGCCGGGGTCCGGTGCACGACGCGGCGCAGCCAGGGCGGAACGGCGACACCGTCCACGGAGTTCGTCATGCCGCCACCCCCAGGTTCTGTTCGACGGCGTCCGCGATCTCGTCGACGCTGCGGAACGGCTGCGGCAGGACCTTGGCCACCGTGCCGTCCGGCCGGATCAGCACCGAGACGGGCAGGACGGGCGGGGCTCCGACCGCGGCGCGGACACGCCCGTCGGCGTCCTGCACACCGGGCAGGGTGACGGAGTAATCGACGAGCCGAGACAGCGCGCTGGACTCGTTGGGATCGGTGTGCACCGTAAGCACGGTAACCGCGTCACCCGCACGATCCGAAAACTGCTGCATAAAGGGCAGCTCCTCGGCGCAGGGGCCGCACCAATAGGCCCACAGATTCAGCAGCGCCGGTTTACCACCGAGCGCGGCGGCCAGATCCACCTGGCTGCCGTCGCCCACGCATTCCAGTGTGATGCCGGACAGGACCGCACCCGGCGACGGCTCGGACGTGGCCGTCGCGGCGGGGCACGATGCCAACCCCGCCTGCGTCCTCAGTGCCGCGAGCGCGTCGGGATCGGCGCTCACCGCCGTCGGGGTGCTACCACCCGAACCGAACCGATCCTGGTACGACGGCATCTCCGCGTCGTCGCCCCGCGGCCAGATCGCGACGACGAGAGCCACCACGACCACGAGGGCGGCCAGACTCCACCGCGCTGCGCTAGACACTCGTATCTACCCTCACCTGCCGGCCAGACGCAGCAGATGCTCCGTCTCCGGTCCACGAACCAGTTCTGCGGCGACGTCCGGGTCGATCGGACCGAGCCCGTACGACGGACAGTCCTTGGCGAGTACACACACCCCGCAGGCGGGCTTGCGGGCATGGCAGACACGCCTGCCGTGGAAGATCACCCGGTGCGAGAGCAGCGTCCACTCCTTGCGCTCGATCAGGGCGCCGATCGCGTGCTCGACCTTGACCGGGTCTTCCTCCTCGGTCCACTTCCAGCGTCGGACGAGCCTCCCGAAGTGGGTGTCGACGGTGATTCCGGGCACATCGAACGCGTTGCCGAGGATCACGTTGGCCGTCTTCCGGCCGATCCCGGGGAGCGTCACGAGGTCCTTCAGGTTGCCGGGGACCTCGCCGTCGAACCGTTCGAGCAGAGCCTGCCCGAGCCCGATCAGAGAATTCGTCTTGTTTCGGTAGAAACCCGTGGACCGGATGTACTCCTCGAGTTCGGTGCGTTCGGCCTCCGCGTACGCCTTGGCGTCGGGATAGCGGGCGAACAGCGCCGGGGTCACCATGTTCACCCGCACGTCAGTGCACTGCGCGGAGAGGATGGTCGCGACGGCGAGGTCGAGTGGGGTGGTGAAGTCGAGCTCGCAGTAGACGTGCGGGAAGGCCTCGGCGAGCCGCCGGTTCATTCTCCGGGCGCGCCGGACGAGTCCGAGCCGGGTTTCGTCCTGCTTCGCGGCCCGCGAACGGGTGCGTCCACGCACTTCGGAGCCGTCGCTGGGGGTCGCATGCACGGGATCAACTCTACGGATACCCGACCGATCCGAATCGCCGCTGTGTCGCTTCTGAGACATTTGCAGTGTTTACTTCCCGGTATGCAAGGTCTCGCTGTGGTCCTCTTCCCAGTGCTGCTGATGCTGTTTGCGCTGGCAATGGAGCGGGTGGAGTTCCGACTCCGCCGGCTCACGGTTCGTCAGCAAGAGGTGGAAGAGTTCCTCGACCAGGCAAGTCACGACGAAGTGGCCACCCTGGCCCACGAAGGTTTTCCCCACGCATTGGCACGCTTCCATCGACGGCGCAAGGGTCGGTCGGGCTTCGAATCCGACGACGCCGCCGTCACCGAAGTGGGCTCGCGGCGCGCCAGCTGAGCGCTGGGAAGCCCCCGAAACAGCACACCGCAGGACGCATCCCCCGGTTAACTTTTGCGACTTCCGTGGTATCGGTCACTCAGACCGAGCCGTCTCAACGTAGACTTCAGAGCCGTACCTGTTGCACAGCGACACGCCGCGGATCACCGGGGCATCGTCGACATGCAGCAAATCGCGCACAATATGCATACAGACGAACAATATTCCCAAGGAGCGCACGTGGACGACGTCCTGGCAAGAGCCGGCATCTTCCAAGGAGTCGAGCCCTCAGCGGTAGCGGCGCTGACCAAGCAGCTGCAGCCTGTCGACTTCCCCCGCGGACATGTCATCTTCAACGAAGGTGAGCCCGGTGACCGCCTGTACATCATCGTTTCGGGCAAGGTGAAGATCGGTCGCCGCTCGCCGGACGGCCGTGAGAACCTGCTGACGATCATGGGCCCGTCCGACATGTTCGGTGAGCTGTCCATCTTCGACCCGGGCCCGCGTACGTCCACCGCCACGACGGTCACCGAGGTCCGCGCCGTCAGCATGGACCGCGAAGCGCTCAAGGCGTGGATCGACCACCGCCCCGAGATCGCCGAACAGCTCCTGCGGGTGCTCGCGCGCCGTCTGCGTCGTACCAACAACAACCTGGCCGACCTCATCTTCACGGACGTCCCCGGTCGTGTCGCCAAGGCGTTGCTGCAGCTCGCGCAGCGGTTCGGCACCCAGGAGGCGGGCTCGCTCCGCGTCACGCACGACCTCACGCAGGAAGAGATCGCCCAGCTCGTCGGCGCTTCCCGTGAGACCGTCAACAAGGCGCTCGCCGACTTCGCGCACCGCGGGTGGCTGCGCCTCGAAGGCAAGAGCGTGCTGATCTCCGACTCCGAGCGCCTGGCACGTCGCGCGCGGTAGTTCCTGCACCTACGACTGCGGCCACCCCCTCACATCGACGGGGTGGCCGCAGTCGTTTCAGTGGTTAGTCGTGGCTGCGCAGGTACGCGAGCTGCACGTTGACGGACTTCTCCGCCACCGGCCACAACTTGGGGTCGACGTCGGAGTAGACGTGCTCGACCACCTCGCGAACGGTGGGTGTGCCCCCGAGTGCCTCGATCGCGGCCCGCACCTGGTCGAGCCGCTCCTCGCGATGATCGAGGTACTGCTGCGCGACGACGTTCAGTTCGGGCAGTTCGGGTCCGTGGCCGGGCATGACCCGGTGTCCGGTTCCGAGGTCCAGCAGGCGGCGCAGCGACGACAGATAGTCGCCGAGGTCGCCGTCCGTGTCGTCGAGCACCGTGGTGCCGCGGCCGAGGATCGTGTCGCCGGTGAGGACGGTGCCCTCGCCTTCCACGGTGAAGGACACCGAATCCTTCGTGTGCCCGGGCGTGGCGATCACCGTGAGGGTGAGCCCCGCGACGTCGATGGTCTCGCCGTCCACGAGGGTTTCGCCGCCGCCGCGGAGAAATTCGGGGTCCACCGAACGCACGGGCGCGCCGGTGAGTTCGAAGAACCGCTGCACTCCCCCGGTGTGGTCGAAATGACGGTGCGTGATCAGCGTCAGTGCGACCGGTCCGAGTGCCGCGACGCGGGCGAGATGCTCCTCGTCGGCGTCACCCGGGTCGACCACCACACACTCGTCCCGGCCCGGCGCACGCAGAATCCACGTGTTGGTTCCGTCGAGCGTCATCATGCCGGGATTGTTCTCGAGCATCACCGAGACGATCGGGGTGACCTCCCGCACCTGGGCGTAGGCCGGATGGGCAAGAGTCATGGCACTACGACTCCGGCTGCACTTCGGCGATCAGTTCCACCTCGACGGGGGCGCCGAGCGGCAGTTCCGCGACGCCGACGGCCGAACGCGCGTGGGCACCCGCGTCCCCGAACACCTCGCCGAGGAATTCCGAAGCGCCGTTCACCACACCGGGCTGACCGGTGAATCCCTCGGCGGACGCGACGAATCCGACGACCTTCACGATCCGCACCACCGAGTCGATGCCGACGAGCGCGTCGACCGCCGCCAGCGCGTTGAGTGCGCAGGCCCGGGCCGCGGCCTTGGCGTCTTCGTCCGACACGCCGGCGCCGAGCTTGCCCGCGATCGTCAGCTTGCCCTCGACGATCGGCAGCTGCCCCGACGTGTAGACGTAGTTGCCGGTGCGCACGGCGGGCACGTAGGCGGCCACCGGCGGAACGACGGACGGCAGCGTGATGCCGAGTTCGGCGAGGCGCGCGGACCAGTTCTGTGTCTCTGCCACGGCCGTCAGCCCTTCGGACGCTTCAGGTACGCGACGTGCTGCTCACCGGTAGGCCCGGGCAGAACCGTCACCAGTTCCCAGCCGTCGGTGCCCCACTGGTCGAGGATCTGCTTGGTCGCATGTGTGAGCAGCGGAACGGTGGCGTACTCCCAGGAAGTCAATTCACTCATGCCGGTGAGCCTATCCCCCGCACATCCCGGCTCCCAGACTTATAGGCTCGACCCGTGGTTGCATCCCCAGACCAGCTCACCCCGACGTGGCCCGAGAAGGCCGCGCAGGCCCGGCTGCACTTCGTCTCCGGAAAGGGCGGCACCGGAAAGTCCACGGTGGCCGCCGCGTTGGCTCTCGCGCTGGCCGAGGGTGGGCGTCGCGTGCTGCTGGTGGAAGTCGAGGGCCGGCAGGGGATCGCCCAGCTCTTCGACGTGCCCCCGCTGCCGCCGCAGGAGACGAAAGTCGCGGCCGCCGAGGGTGGCGGGGAGGTCATGGCGCTGGCCATCGACATCGAGACCGCGTTCCTCGAATACCTCGAGATGTTCTACAACCTCGGTTTCGCCGGCCGCGCGATGCGCAAGTTCGGCGCCATCGAGTTCGCCACCACCATCGCACCCGGGCTTCGGGACGTGCTGCTGACCGGCAAGATCAAGGAATGTGTCGTCCGCACCGACAAGTCCGGCAAGCGGGTGTACGACGCCGTCGTCGTCGACGCCCCACCGACCGGGCGGATCGGCAACTTCCTCGACGTGACGAAGGCGATGGCGGACCTCGCGAAGGGCGGGCCGGTGCGTTCGCAGAGTGAGGGCGTGGTGCGCCTGCTGCATTCCGACGAGACCGTCGTCCACCTCGTGACGCTGCTCGAGGCGCTTCCGGTGCAGGAGACCACCGACGCCGCAGAGGAACTGGCCCGCGCAGATCTGCGACTGGGCACCATCGTGGTCAACCGCACCAGCCCGCAGTTCCTGCCCGCCGAGACGCTGGCCGACGCCGCGAAGGGCCGCATCGACGCCGAGGCCATCCGGGCCGGACTGCAGAAGAGCGGGATCACCCTCGACGAAGACGATTTCGCCGGGTTGCTCACCGAGACGATCGAGCACGCGTCCGTCCTCGAAGCGCAGGAGGAGAGTGCCGGAGCACTCAGCGAAGTGGACGGGGCGCGGTTGCATCTGCCGTCCCTCGCCGACGGTGTCGACCTGGGCGGACTGTACGAACTCGCCGAATATCTGACGGAACAGGGTGTCCGATGACCCAGACAACTGAACACGAGCGTCGCCGCACCGCCTCCGCTCTCGATGTCGCGGGGATTCTGGCGAACAGGACCACACGGATCGTCGTGTGCTGCGGCGCCGGTGGCGTCGGCAAGACCACCACGGCCGCGTCGCTGGCACTGCGCGCGGCGGAGCAGGGGCGAAAGGTGGTCGTGCTGACCATCGACCCGGCGCGCCGGCTCGCGCAGGCGCTCGGCGTCGCGGAACTCGACAACACGCCGCAACCCGTGCAACTCGGACCGGACGCGACGGGCGAACTGCACGCGATGATGCTCAACATGCGCCGCACGTTCGACGAGATGGTGATCGAGCACTCCACACCGGAGAAGGCGGAGCAGATTCTCGCGAACCCCTTCTATCAGACCGTCGCCACCTCGTTCTCGGGAACGCAGGAGTACATGGCGATGGAGAAGCTGGGTCAGCTGGCCTCCAGCGACAAGTGGGACCTGGTGATCGTCGACACCCCGCCGTCCCGCAACGCTCTGGACTTCCTCGACGCACCCCAGCGTCTGGGCGCGTTCCTCGACGGTCGCATGATCCGGCTGCTCACCGCGCCGGGCCGAGGTCTCACCCGGCTCGTCACCGGTGCGATGGGCCTGGCGCTGCGCGGCGTCTCCACCATCGTGGGCAGTCAGATGCTGTCGGACGCCTCGAGTTTCGTGCAGTCACTGGACTCGATGTTCGGCGGTTTCCGGGAAAGAGCCACGCGCACTTACGAATTGCTCCGGCAGCCGGGAACGAAGTTTCTGGTGATCGCGGCGGCGGAGCCGGATGCACTGCGGGAGGCGGCGTTCTTCGTCGACCGGCTCGCAGGCGACGAAATGCCGCTCGCGGGCCTCGTCCTGAATCGGACGCACCCCACTCTCAGCTCCCTGTCGGCCGATCATGCGGTCACTGCCGCCGACCAACTCGGGGACCAAGACCCCCTCACCGCCGCTGTGCTGCGAATCCACGCCCATCGGGCGGTGATCGCCAAGCGTGAGGTCCAACTGCTGAGCCGGTTCACGGCCGCCCACCCTCGGGTGCCGATCGTCGGCGTGCCCTCGCTGCCGTTCGAGGTGTCGGACCTCGAGGCGTTGAGAGCGGTAGGTGACCAGCTCACCCGCACGAGCTGATCAGCTCGCTGCCGGAGAACCGGTCACCCGCCTGTGCCTGTCTGCGATTCCGATCCTCGAATTTCAGACAGCGGATTGGTGCTGCCGCTGAGCTTCGAAGAAGTCGGACCATGATTCCACCTCGGGGTGCTGCTTGAGCAACGCCCGGCGCTGACGTTCCGTCATGCCACCCCACACGCCGAACTCGACACGATTGTCGAGAGCATCGGCTCCGCACTGCATCAATACCGGGCAATGCCGGCAAATGGTTGCGGCCTTGCGCTGTGCTGCGCCGCGTACAAAAAGTTGGTCGGGATCGACTTCCCGGCAACGAGCCTGGGTGACCCAGGCGATTCGCGCTTCTGCTTGCTCGACGTCCAGACGGCTGGTTGGGGTGGTCATGTGCATTCGTTTCCCCTCTTCGAGTCTGCACCCCCCGGCACCTAGCACGCCGAGGCTGCACCACATAAGCGATGGGGTGTTATCTCCATCACACTGTTCCAACAATTTAGGTAAAGAAACCGCAACGCGCAAGACGAAGAACACGCTTTTTTGGTACGCCCGTCCATACCCCGTGCTCAGGGCATTTTCCGGGCCGAATTCTGCGCCCAACCAGCGCACCCACAGACCCCACGTAGTCTGTAGATCGTGTCGATTGCAAAAACAGTGGGGAAGCTCGCAGGATCCTCCGCCTTGGCAGGAGTGCTCCTCGCCGGCGTGATGTTTCCGCTCGCCGGAGGGTTCGGTTACGCCTCCAACAGGGCGGCTGACACCGTCGACAACGTCTCGGCCGAACTGGTCGAGGGAACGGTTCCCGCGGTCTCGACGATGGTCGACTCGGCGGGCAATCCCATCGCGTGGCTGTACGACCAGCGGCGCTTCGAAGTGCCCAGCGACAAGATCTCCAACGAGATGAAGCTCGCCATCGTCTCCGTCGAGGACCGCCGGTTCCCCGAACACAAGGGCGTCGACTGGCAGGGCACGATGCGCGCCTTCCTGACCAACACCACGAGCGGTGAGGTGCAGCAGGGCGCGTCCACCCTCGACCAGCAGTATGTGAAGAACTACCAGCTGCTCGTCGTGGCCAAGACCGACGCCGAACGCCGGGCCGCGATCGAGACGACGCCCGCCCGCAAGATCCGCGAGATCCGGATGGCGCTGACGCTCGACAAGGAACTCACCAAGGACGAGATCCTCACCCGTTACCTGAACCTGGTTCCGTTCGGCAACGCCTCGTTCGGCATCCAGGACGCCGCACAGACCTACTTCGGCATCGACGCGTCCGAACTGAACACTCAGCAGTCCGCGATGCTCGCGGGCATGGTGCAGTCGAGTTCGGCACTGAACCCGTACACGAACCCCGAGGGCGTCCTCGAACGACGCAACGTGGTTCTCGACACGATGATCTCGAACATTCCCGAGCGGGCCGCCGAACTGCGGGAGCTCAAAGGGACCCCTCTCGGTGTGCTGCCCGAGCCCAACCGGCTGCCCCGCGGGTGCATCGCCGCCGGCGACCGCGGCTTCTTCTGCGACTACGCCCTGCAGTATCTGGCCAACGCCGGCATCAGCCGCGAGCAGATCGACAAGGGCGGCTACCTGATCAAGACGACGCTCGACCCCGCGGTCCAGGCGTCGACCAAGGCGGCGCTCAACGCGAACGCCAACCCGGAACTCGACGGCATCGCGAACGTCATGAACGTCGTCCAACCCGGCCAGGATTCGCACCGGATCCTCGCGATGGGCAGTAGCCGCACGTATGGTCTCGACGCGAACGCCAACGAGACCGTGCAGGCGCAGCCGTACTCACTGGCCGGTCACGGCGCCGGGTCCATCTTCAAGATCTTCACAACCGCCGCCGCCATGGAGAAGGGCCTCGGCACGAACGCCATCCTGGACGTGCCCGGCCGGTTCGAGGCCCGGGGCATGGGTAGCGGTGGTGCACGAGGCTGCCCTGCGTCCACGTACTGCGTCGAGAACGCAGGCAAGTACCCCGCGGCACTGTCGGTGACGGACGCGCTGGCACAGTCGCCCAACACCGCATTCGTCAAGCTGATCCAGGCCACCGGCGTCGCCCCCACTGTCGACATGGCGGTGCGGCTGGGTCTGCGCTCGTACGCCCAGCCCGGCACGTCGGGATTCGACGACCGCAGCATGGCCGACTTCCAGAAGGATCAGAACCTGGGGTCGTTCACCCTCGGGCCCACCTGGATCAATCCCCTGGAACTGTCGAATGTCGCGGCGACGCTCGCCTCGCACGGCAAGTGGTGCCCGCCCACCCCCATCGATTCGGTGTTCGACCGTGAAGGCAAGCCCGTCTCGGTCACCCAGCAGGCCTGCGAGCAGGTGGTCGAACCCGGCCTCGCCGACACGCTCACCAACGCCATGAGCAAGGACGACAAGCCCGGCGGTACGTCCGCCGGGGCGGCGGGCAGCGTCGGCTGGACACTCCCGATGGCAGGCAAGACGGGTACCACGGAATCCCACATGTCCTCGGGCTTCCTCGGATTCACCAACAACTTCGCCGCCGCCGTCTACGTGTTCGGCGACTCGCCGACGCCGGGTGAGATCTGCTCGGCCCCGCTGCGGCCGTGTGGCGACGGCAACCTGTTCGGTGGAAACGAACCGGCGCGGACCTGGTATGCGGCGATGAACCCCATCGCGAACAACTTCGGGCCGACGACGCTGCCGCCGGTCGACCAGAAGTACGCGCGGGGTTCGCAGAACGGTCAGGTTCCGGACGTCACCGGACTGAGCCAGTCGGCCGCGACGTCCCGTCTGCAGGGAGCGGGGTTCACCGTGAACGCGGTCACCACCGCGTCGCAGGCGGCCAAGGGGACGGTCACGAGCGCATCGCCGTCCGGTTCGGCCATTCCGGGATCGACCATCACGATCTACGTCAGCGACGGATCGGTGAAGGCCGCTCCCCCGCAGGCGCCGGCTCAGGGGATCCCCGTTCCGCCCATCCAGCTGCCCGGCCTGCCGCCGATCCAGCTGCCGCCCATACCCCGGTAACCGCCGGTGAGTGGGGAAGTGTGGCGACGCACGCTTTCCCACTCACATGCGGGTCAGAGGCGGGACTTCACCGCGTGCGAGAGCCGCGAACCGTCCGCCTTGCCGCCCGCGAGTGCGCCGGCAGCC
The DNA here is from genome assembly GCF_048381435.1 of Rhodococcus mengyinensis. Classification (NCBI taxonomy): domain Bacteria; kingdom Bacillati; phylum Actinomycetota; class Actinomycetes; order Mycobacteriales; family Nocardiaceae; genus Rhodococcus; species Rhodococcus mengyinensis. The sequence continues at coordinate 60,433 of NZ_JBLWIT010000109.1, forward strand.
TTCATGACCTGACCCATCTGACGCATGCCGGGACGTTCACCGATTTCCTCGGCCACCTGAGCGATCGCGGTGTCCACGACGTCGACCAGTTCCGCGTCGGTCAGCGGCGTCGGGAGGTACTCGTCGATGATCTGCGCCTCGGCCCGCTCCTGCGCCGCCAGCTCACCTCGACCGTTCTCGGTGTAGATCTCGGCGGACTCGCCGCGCTTCTTCGACTCCTTCGCGAGGACCTTCAGCACCTCGTCGTCGGTGAGTTCGCGGGCTTCCTTGCCGGAGACCTCTTCGGTCTGCACGGCGGCCATCAGCATGCGGATGGTGGCGGTGCGCAGCGAATCCTTGGCCTTCATGGCGGCCGTCATGTCGGAGCGCAGTCTTGCTTTCAGTGAATCTGGCATGGGCGAAACGCTACGCGCCCCGATTCGTCCACTGCATCTCGATTGCGCTCATCAGTATCCTGAAAGAGTGTCTGACGAGTTCCGTGCCAACCTGACCCGCGCCGCCCTGGGTACAGCGGGTGCCGCCGCCCTCGGCATCGGCTACGCCTCGCTCATCGAGCGCAATGCGTTCGCGCTGCGTGAGGTCACGATGCCGGTACTCGAACCCGGGTCGTCGACGCTCCGCGTGCTGCACATCAGCGACCTGCACATGATGCCCGGACAGCGGCTGAAACAGAACTGGCTGCGGGAACTGGACAACCTCGACCCCGACCTCGTCGTGAACACCGGCGACAACCTGTCGCACCAGCGGGCGGTGCCCGCAGTGGTCCAGGCGCTGGGGAATCTGCTCGCCCGCCCCGGACTCTTCGTCTTCGGCAGCAACGACTACTTCGCGCCCAAGCCGAAGAACCCGCTCAAGTACTTCCGCAAGGAACACAAGCGTGTCCTCGGCGAGCCGCTGCCGTGGGGCGACCTGCGGGCCGCGTTCACCGAGCGCGGCTGGTTCGACGTCACGCACGTCCGCCGCGACCTCGAGGTGTCGGGTGTCCGGATCGCGTCGGCGGGTGTCGACGATCCGCACCTCAAGCGCGATCGGTACGACACGATCGCCGGTCCGCCCAATCCGCTGGCCGATCTCCGGCTGGGCATCACCCACTCGCCCGAGCCGCGGGTGCTCGACCGGTTCGCGGACGACGGCTACGACCTCGTCCTGGCGGGCCACACGCACGGCGGTCAGCTGTGCCTGCCGTTCTACGGCGCGCTGGTCACCAACTGCGACATCGACCGTTCCCGGGTGAAGGGTCCGTCCAAGTGGGGTGCGCACACCCAGCTGCACGTGTCCGCGGGGATCGGGACGTCGCCGTGGGCCCCCGCCCGCTTCTGCTGCCGCCCCGAGGCGACGCTCCTGACGTTGGTTCCGGCTCAGCGCGGCGGCGCGGACGCCGACGCCGCGCGCGGTCGCACCGAGTCGTCGGAGAGCACCGTTATACGCAACTGACCAGGGGATTTAATGGTGACTGGTTGGGTAATGTAAGCTAGCCGAGGTTCAACACGGGGTGTGGCGCAGCTTGGTAGCGCGCTTCGTTCGGGACGAAGAGGTCGTGGGTTCAAATCCCGCCACCCCGACAGTGTAAGACACCGAGAAGAGGCCTTGACCGGTTCGCCGGTCAGGGCCTCTTCTGCGTGGTGGGGGCGTTTTCCGGTCGCAGCGACCCCGCGACCACCCGTCCGAAACCTCAGGCTAGCCTCACCTCATGTCTTCGAGGCTCTACGTACGCGCCGGGCTGGTCGCCCTGGCCACCGTCATTCTCGCCGCCTGCGGCACCACCGACACCGGGTCGCCCGCCGGCAACGCCGACGTCGCCACCGGCGGCCGCCTGTTCGCCACGGCGGATGCCGAGACCGCCAAGCTCGGCACCGACGCCGAACCGGGCGTCTTCCCCCGGACCATCACCCACGCGCTCGGCGAGACCGTCATCGAGAAGAAGCCCGAACGGGTGATCGTCCTCGACGGCGGTGAGCTGGACGACGTGCTGTCCCTGGGAATCACGCCCGTCGGGCTGGCCAGCCCGGAGAGCGCGGCCGGTCAGCCGTCCTACCTCGCCGACAAGCTGGCCGGGGTGCCGGACGTCGGGACCACCAACAACCTGAACCTCGAGGCGATCTCCGCGCTGCAGCCCGATCTGATCCTGGGCAGCAAGCTGCGCGCCGACAAGCTGTACCCGCAGCTGTCGTCCATCGCACCGACCGTGTTCGGCATCCGCCCCGGTTTCCCGTGGAAGGAGAACTTCCTGCTGGTCGCCGACGCCCTCGGTGAGGAGACCAAGGCGGAGGAGGTACTCAACGCCTATCAGGCCCGCGCCGACGAGGTCCGGGAGTCCATCACGGGCGAGCCGACGATCTCGCTGGTCCGGTTCATGTCCGGCAAGATCCGCCTGTACGGCAACCTGTCGTTCATCGGTGTCATCCTGAAAGACGTCGGACTTCCGCGTCCGACGGTGCAGAACGTCGACGAACTCGCCGTCGAGGTGAGTCAGGAGACGATCGGTGAGGCGAACGCCGACCGGATCTTCTACTCCAGCTACGGCGCGCCCGAGACCACCGACGAGTCGACCGTGGTCGGCGGCCCGCTGTGGAATCAGATGCAGGCGGTGAAGGACGGCAAGGCCGTGCACGTGAGCGACGAGACCTGGTTCCTCGCGCTGGGGCCCACCGGGGCGATGATTGTCCTCGACGACCTCGAGAACATGCTCGCGGCCTGAGTCACTGCGGGGCGGGCATGAACGCGTCGTAGATTGCCTGTGGCGCACCGTCGATGGCCCAGATGACCATGAGTCCGACGGCCACCGTGAGGGCGGGCCCGAGCACGACCTTCTCGAAGGGCCCGCCTGCCCGGATGGACAGGAACGACGGGAGCCGGAACTCCCACCACCGTTCCTTGCCGAGCGTGAGGAACGGCGCGAGGAAGGGGACGCCCTCCTTGGTGATGGCGTCCCCGAGGCAGTGGGTAACGCAGCCGAGCGCCACCGCGACTCCGAGTCCGGTGGAACCGGCCTCGGTGGGATACGACTGCCAGGTGAGCGCGGACAGCACCGCCGCGACCGCCGAAACCGCCAGCCAGCCTTTTTCTTTGGCCAGCTCCCCGGCCAGCCCTCGGAGCGCGAGCCCGAGGCAGACGAACAGTGTCGCGATGATGGCCGGCTTGCCGAACTGGACGACCAGCGCGGACACCCCGGCCCCGATACCGGCGGCGAACAGGGCCGTGTGGGTGAGCGTGCGGTGCCCGCCGCGCCGCTTGCCGTCGCGTTTGCCCTTGGTGACGGTGTAGAAACCCAGCGACACCGCATCGACGCCCTTCGCGACGACGCTGCTGACCGGACCGAACGAGCGCGAGACCGTGGACTGGCTCGTGTCCAGATCCGGGAGAAGCGCCGCTCCGGCGCACACCGCCGCGAACGTGAAGGTCTCGGCGGTCGACGTGGGCCCACCCCAGTCGAGCGGCAGCAGATCCGCCACCGCCAGACCGACAGCCGCACCGGACATTGCATGGGTGGGACCCATCACCATGGAACACAGCACCTTTCGACCCCGACTCGGGACACGGTCATCCGAGCCGGTGTCCTGACACCGCCCAACCTAGCAACAACATCCGACACACCCGTCACACGGCCGTGAGTACTTGTTAACCGCGGGCAGTTAACAAGTACTCACGGGCGGGAAGCGCAGTGGCGTCCGTCCCCACCGAAGGTGGATGATGGAAGTGCGGTGCGTGCAGTCGGGCGGAGGAGGGTCGTCGTGGAAACTGTGATCGTGTTCGTTCTCGCCGTGCTGATCTATTGGTGGGGCCTGCTCTGAGCCTGCCCCACCAACGACATCAGTTCTGGCTCTGCCCTTCCCGGACACCGATTTCCACTCGCTTGCCCAGGTCGGGGTCGACGCTCTTCCAGTAGTCGAAGACCCGCAGCAGAACCGGTTCGCTGACGCCGCCGAGCGCGTGGCCGACGATGTTGTCGACCAGGCGGTCGCGTTCGTCGTCGCTCAGGACCTCACGGACGAGCGTGCCCGCCTGCGTGAAATCGCCGTCCTCGGCGTGCTCGATGTAGCCGGCTCGCACGGACTCGCCGTCGAACGCCCACTGTCCCTCGTCGCCCGCGAGCGACGCGTCGGCGTGCGGGCCGCCGTAGGAGTTCGGCGCGTACACGGGGGTCTCGGGCGAATTGGTGGAGTACCGCATCGCACCGTCCTGCGAGTACGAGTTCACCTGGTTCTTGGGCGCGTTGACCGGCAGCTGCGCGTAGTTGGCGCCGATGCGGTACCGGTGCGCGTCCGCGTAGGAGAAGACCCGCCCCAGCAGCATCTTGTCAGGCGAGAAGCCGATTCCCGGAACGACATTCGACGGCTCGAACGAGGCCTGCTCGATCTGCGCGAAGAAGTTGTCGGGGTTCCGGTTGAGGGTCCACTTGCCGACCTCGATCAGTGGGTAGTCCTTCTGCGACCACACCTTGGTGAGGTCGAACGGGTTGAACCGGTAGCCCTCGGCCTCGTCGACGGGCATGACCTGGACCTTCAGCGTCCAGCTGGGGAACTCGCCGCGGGCGATCGTGTCGTACAGGTCGGCGCGGTGATGGTCGGGGTCGTTGCCTGCGAGGGTGTCGGCCTCGTCCTGGGTGAGGAACTCGATGCCCTGATCGGTCTTGAAGTGGTACTTGACCCAGAACCGCTCGCCTTCGGCGTTGACCCACTGGTACGTGTGCGAGCCGAAACCGTCCATGTGACGCCACGTCTTCGGGATTCCGCGGTCACCCATCAGCCAGGTCACCTGGTGAGCGGACTCGGGCCGCAGCGTCCAGAAGTCCCACTGCATGTTGTGGTCGCGCAGACCGGATCCCGGCAGTCGCTTCTGCGAGTGGATGAAGTCGGGGAACTTGATCGGGTCCTTGATGAAGAAGACGGGCGTGTTGTTGCCGACGAGGTCGTAGTTGCCGTCCTCGGTGTAGAACTTCACGGCGAATCCGCGCGGGTCACGCCAGGTGTCGGGGCTGCCCTGCTCGCCGGCGACGGTGGAGAAGCGCACCAGCGACTCGGTCCTCGCGCCGGGCTGGAACAGCTTTGCCTTCGTGTAGCGGCTCACGTCGTGGGTGACGACCAGTTCGCCGAACGCGCCGCCGCCCTTGGCATGGACGACGCGCTCCGGGACACGTTCCCGGTTGAACTGGGCGAGCTTCTCGATCAGGTAGTGGTCGTGCAGCAGGATGGGGCCCTGTGTGCCCGCTGTGAGGGATTCGTTGTCGCTGGCGACGGGAATTCCGAAGTTGTTGGTGGTGGCGCGCTGTGTTTCAGGCATGGCAAAGCCTCCAGGTTGCATCGGGTGAGGGTGAAGCAGTGGGGACGGAGTGGGTTCAGGACAGGGCTGCTGCCGACCCGGTTCCGCTCTGCGCGCCGGTCTGGCACTGCGAGCAGAGCCCCCAGAAGACGACCTCGGCCTCGTCGATCTCGAAACCGTGGGCCTGCGACGGGTCGAGGCACGGAGCCTCACCGACGGCGCAGTCCACGTCCACGACGGTCCCGCAACTGCGGCACACGAGGTGGTGGTGGTTGTCTCCGGTACGGGTTTCGAACCGTGCGGGGGATCCCGCGGGCTCGATACGTCTGAGCAGGCCGGCGGCGGTGCACGCCTTGAGGACGTCGTATACCGCCTGGGTGGAGACCGATCCCAGCTCTTCACGAACTACGGCCGCAATGTCGTCGACGTCGGAATGCGGCCGTACGGCAACCGCATTCAACACTGCAACACGTGGTGCAGTGACACGCAGGCCCACCTCGCGCAGCTGCGCTTTGGGATCCGTGTCGTGTCGCATGTGTTCAAGTATCGCGCCTTTTTGGAATTAGTCAAGAAAAGGATGTGTCGGAAATTCTTGACATGTCGGAAATCTCCGACATAAAGTCGCGGCGTGCCCGACGACGACGTCTTCATCGCCCTCGCCAACCCCGTGCGACGGCGCCTGCTGGAAATCCTGATGGACGGCCCCCTCACCGCCGGGGACCTCGCCGGCCGGTTCGACCTCAGCCGGCCCGCGGTGGCAGAGCACCTGCAGGTCCTGCGCCGGGCCGGGCTCGTCCGCGACGAACCGTCCGGACGGCAACGGCACTACCACCTGACCGCCGAGCCGCTCGCCGACGTCGGCGACTGGCTGCACCCGTTCGAGCGGTTCTGGCGTGGCCGCTTGCGCACACTCGCCGAATTCCTCGAGGAGGACTCATGACCGACCGCACCACCACCACGATTTCCGTCGACCAGTTCATCGCCGCGCCACCCGCCAAGGTGTGGCGCGCCCTCACCGAGCCGGAACTGCTCGCCCGCTGGTGGGCCGCGGGCGACATCGCCGCCACGGTCGGGCATCGGTTCCACCTCGACATGCCCGGCTGGGGCGCCGTTCCCTGCGAGGTGGTCGAGGTCGAACCCGAGCGACGCTTCGTCTACACCTTCACCGAGAACTGGACGCTGGTCTGGCGCCTCGTTCCCGAGGGTGCGGGCACCCGCCTGTTCCTCGACCATTCCGGCTTCGACCTCGACGACAAGCGCGGCCGCGACGCTTTCGAGCGGATGGGTCCGGGTTGGCGCGACACCGTGCTGCCCCGTCTCGCCGGCGTGGTCGCGGACATCGGACCGCGACCCGCCTGATCCGGTCAGCGGAGTTGCGCGGGTCCGGTGGTCATCCGGCCGTCCGTGATCACGATGCCGTGGTGTGTGCCGGGCGTCAGCCAGTCACCGAGGGTGGGACCTTCGGCCGTCACGTCCACGCGGGCATACCGGAAATGGCCCCGAAGTCGCGCGGACGCCGTGACGAGGCCGTGGTCGCCGGGTTGAGCGAACCCCAGCGCGCCGGCGATCGGTAGTCGCGGGCCGCGTGGCCGAGTGCTCGTGGTGACGCGCCACGCGTCGGACGACGCCTCGAAGTCGCCGTGCACGTCGCCGTCGAACTCGGCCGGCACCTTCGGCAGGCTCCAGTGCACCCGTCCGCCGTGCACGGAGGGTTCCGAATCCACGGCAATGAACGGGACCGCCATGCGCGGCAGGACGCCGATGCGACGTCCGGGCGCGCGGAGCACCGGACTGGCGAGGATTTCCCGGTAGGGGCCGACCGGCGAGTCGAGGTAGTCGACCATCATCGCGAGGGTCAACGGCACGGTGGCGCCGTCGGGTCCGAGCGCGCGGGCGGCCGTGGTGCTGCGGTGCCACCACAGTGTCGCGCGCACCCCCGCCGGCCACGGGGGTGGCGAGCTCTCGGGCCAGTCGGTGCGCTGGGTGGTCGATTCAGGCACGCTCCACATCGACTGTCTCCCTTCGGGTGGCGACCGTCAGCGGGAGCCGCAGCGCACCCGGCGCGTCGGCGGGTACCACCGGATTCCGGGGCGGCGACGGTTCGATACGTACGTATGGCTTGCCCGGGTCGGGCCGGACATCGACCTCACCCTTGTTGGGCCACAACGCGAATGCACGCTCGGCCTGGGCGGTGATGGTGAGCGACGGGTTGACGCCGAGGTTCGCGCTCACCACGGAGCCGTCGGCCACGTGCAGACCGTCGTGTCCGTACGCCCGCAGGTAGGGGTCGACGACACCGGTGTCCGGCGAGTCCCCGATGGTGCAACCCCCGAGGAAATGCGCGGTCATCGGAATGTTCACGACGTCGGCGAACGAACCACCGGGGTCTCCCCCGATCCGTTCGGCCACCTTGCGGATGGCCGTGTGACCCTGCGGGATCCATTCAGGTGGCGGATCTCCGGGTCCGGGACGGCTGGTGACCGCGCGACCGAGGCGGCCCTTGCCCTTGGCCAGTTCGAGCGAATTGTCGTCGGTCTGCATCACGAGCGCGATCACGGTGCGTTCCGACCAGTGCCGCACCGACAGGCTGCGCACGAACGCCCCGGGGCGGCGCAACGCGACGCCGACCGTCTTCAGCAGCCGCGGCGTCCTGCCGCCGCCGTCGCTGAGGACGGTCTGCAACAGTCCGATCGCGTTGCTGCCCTTGCCGTACCGCACGGGCTCGATGTGGGTGTGATCGTCCGGGTGGAACGAGGACGTGATGGCCACGCCCTTCGTGAAGTCGGTGGCACGGTTCTTCGCCGTGGCCGCGAGCACCGCCTCCGAGTTGGTGCGTACCACCGATCCCAGCCTCGGCGACAACCGCGGCAGCGCACCGGATTCCTTCATCGCCAGCAGCAGCCGGGCGGTGCCGTACGTGCCTGCGGCGACGACCACCTGGTCGGCGGTGAACGTGTGCTCGCGCTTGCGGATGCCGTCGGTGCGGCGGGTCCGCAGCTCGTAGCCGCCACCCGATCGGGGGCGCAACTCCTTCACCGTCGTCAGCGGATGTATCCGGGCGCCCGCCTTCTCGGCGAGGTGGAGGTAATTCTTGACGAGCGTGTTCTTCGCGCCCACCCGGCAACCCGTCATGCAGCTGCCGCACTCGGTGCACCCCGTGCGCTCGGGTCCCTCGCCGCCGAAGAACGGATCGGCCACCCGCGATCCCGGTTCGCCGAAGAAGACGCCCACCGGTGTGGACGTGAACGTCTCACCGGCGCCCATCTCCTCGGCCACCTCACGCATGACGGCGTCGGCGGGGGTGAACGACGGATTGGTCGTCACGCCCAGCATCCGTTTCGCCTGCTCGTAATACGGGGCCAGCTCCGACTGCCAGTCGGTGATGTGCGCCCACTGCTTGTCCTCGAAGAAGCGGCGCGGCGGCTGGTAGAGGGTGTTCGCGTAGTTCAGCGACCCACCCCCGACCCCCGCCCCGGCCATGACCAGGACGTCGGGGAGAAGGTGGATCCGTTGCACGCCGTAGCAGCCCAGCCAGGGTGCCCACAGGTAGCGCCGCAGCCGCCAGCTCGTCTCGGGCAGCTCGTCGTCGGCGAAGCGTCTGCCCGCTTCGAGAACGCCGACCCGGTAGCCCTTCTCGGTCAGCCTGAGCGCCGCGACGCTACCACCGAAACCGGAGCCGACCACGATCACGTCGTAGTGCGTCACGCGACGGTCTCCTTCGCGGCCCTGCGTCGTGAGACGTAGTTCTCCTGATCGAAACGTTGCAACTGGGAGCGGAACTTCCAGGTGAAGGTCGGCCACTGCACCGAGTTCCGACCCTCGGAGTCGTAGTACCAGCTCGAGCAGCCGCCCTTGTTCCACACGGTGGTCTGCAGTTCGGATTGGATGCGGGTGTTGTACCGGCGCTGCGCCTCCTCGGTGACCTCGAAGGCGGTGATCCCGCTGTCGTGCATCACGTTCAAGGCGTCGGCGATGTACGCGGACTGCGATTCGAGCATGTAGACGATCGAGCTGTGCCCGAGGTTGGTGTTGGGACCGTACATCAGGAACAGGTTGGGGAACCCGGCGACGGTGGTCCCCTTGTACGCGCTCGGGCTCCCATCCCAGCGCTCGGCGAGGGTGCGACCGTTCGCGCCACGGAACGCGTGTGCCACAGGCGGTTCCGTCGGCGTGAAACCGGTCGCGAAGATGATGGTGTCGACCTTGTGCTCGTTACCCACCGCGTCGACGACGCCGTCCGGCGTGACCCCGGCGAGTCCCGCGTCGACGAGCGTGACGTCGGGACGGTCGAGGGTCCGCAACCAGTCGTTCGACAGCAGCATCCGCTTGCAGCCGATGGTGAAGTTCGGTGTGAGCTTCCGGCGCAGTTCGGGATCCCGCACCTGCCGGCGAAGATGCGCCTTGGCCACCATCTCGAATACCGGCAGCAGCCCGGTGGCGTGGGCGAGCACTCCGCCCAGCGCTTCACGGAAGCTGTACACCGAACCACGGACGGCTTTCTGCACCAACGGCAGTCGACGATAGAGGCTCTTCTCGGAGCCGGACAGTTCGCGGTCGAGGCGTGGGATCACCCAGGCGGGCGTGCGCTGGAACACGGTGAGATGCTCGGCTGCGGGCGCGATCTCCGGGACGAACTGCACCGCGGACGCACCAGTGCCGATCACCGCCACGCGCTCACCGGCGAGGTCGTGGTCGTGGTTCCACGTGGCCGAGTGGAACGTGGTGCCGCCGAACGTCTCCAACCCGGGCATGTCCGGGACGCTGGGAGTCGACAGCGCACCGGTCGCGGCCACCACGACGTCGGCCGTCAGCGTTCCGCGGCTCGTCCGAACAGTCCAGATGGCCTCGTCGTCGTCCCAGTGCGCTTCCTGCAGTTCACAATCGGTCACCACCCGGGACCGGACACCGGTGGCGGCCGCAACCTTCTTCAGATAACGGTGGATCTCGGGTTGGCGGGCGAACGTGTGACTCCAGTCGGCACTCGGCGCGAACGAGTACGAGTACAGCGACGTCGGGACGTCGCACGCACATCCCGGGTAGGTGTTGTCTCGCCACGTGCCGCCGACGTCGTCGCCGCGCTCGATGATCAGGACGTCGGCCTGCGGCTGTGTCTGCAGGATGCGCGCCGCCAGTCCCATGCCGGCGAAACCGGCCCCCACGATGAGGGTGTGTACGTGTTGCGGAAGATTCACGACTTCTCCACCTTCGATTCCCACACGGGCAACAGCCGCGCGCGTAGTGACTGTTCGGCCTCGGGGGTGCGGAACAATGCCGACACCGCCAGACCGCGAACCAATTCGATAGTGAGCTCGATGGCGTCGGCGTCGAACCGATCGCCGAACACCGCCGCCGACCCGCGGCGCAGAGCGTCGTTGACCTTCCGCTCGAGCGGAACCGTCGCCTCGTACAGCGCCTGGTCGGTGCGGGCGGCCACCCACAGCTCGAGGGCCGCATAGAACAGCGGGCCGGAGAAGGCGTCGGCGAGCACTTCGACGCCGCGGCCGGCATCCACTTCGGTTGCGAGGATCTCCTCCAGCCGCTTGTCCACGAGATGTTCCACGGCGGCCACCACCAGCGACTCCTTGGTCGGGAAATGGTGCAGCTGCGCGCCCCGCGACACCCCCGCCCGCCGGGCGATGCCCTGCGTCGTGGTGCGGGCGTACCCGAGCTCGACCAGCGAGTCGACGGCCGCGTCGAGCAGCTTCGTGCGCATCGCCGCGGTCCGCTCGGCCTGCGTGCGGGTCGGCTTGACCAGTTCTGTGTCAGGTGTCACACCCAGCACTGTAGGCGGAAAAAAGAAAACAGTCCAGACTGCTTTTAAGTTTGCGCTGCGCGCCTGTGAGTACTTATTAACGTCCGGCGGTTAATAAGTACTCACGGGTCTAGGGCACGAGTCGGTACCGCAGCATCATGTCGTGGTCCTCGTGGTCGAGCATGTGGCAGTGCCACACGTAGCCCTGCAGGGGATGCGAGGTCTGCTCCATGTGGCTGTGTCCGCCTTCGGAGTGATTCATCGTGTGCGCCGACATCCCGAACGTGGCGTCCGGGTCGAAGCCGAGTTCGTCCGCGGTCGGGAACCGGACGATGATCCGGGTGATCGAGTTCGCGTCCGCGATCACCGTGTCCTTGAACCCCGACTCCCACACCTGCGGCGCCAGGTTCGGCCCGAGCACGAACGGGTCCGCCGACGGCGTCCACCGCATCCCGACCGCGGGCACCGGAACGGCCTGCATCAGGGCGTTCGTGTCGATCGCCTGCCGTCCGATCACCCGGAACGTCACCAGATGCAGGTGGATCGGATGCGGTTCGGGCGTGACGTTGACGATGTTCCACTGCTCGACGGTGCCCTGCCGGGGCATCTCGATGTCGTCGGTCGTATAGCGCAGGTTGTTCAGCGACATCAGCGGGGACGGCTGACCGGGGCCCTGCGCGAGCTGCATCACCGACACGTTGCGCACGACCGACGGCGGCGCGACGGGCGGGAGGACGGCGAGACCACGGCTTCCGCCCCGGAGCGTCTCCGGGACGCCACCGGTGAACCCGGCGGCGGTTCCGACCCGGAACCGGCAGAACCGCGGCATGATCTGCACCCCGCGCTGCGCGACCTGCGCGGGGATCGGCTCGTCGTTGCGCAGTTCCACGGTCGTGCCGGGCGCGAGGGTTCCGAAGTCGACGAGGAGGTCCACCCGCTCGCCGGGTCCGAGCCGGACGTGGTCGGTGGCGACCGGCGCGTCGAGCAGACCGCCCTCGGCGCCGATCACCCAGAACCTCATCCGGTTTTCGAAAAACAGATTCCACACGCTGAACGATGCGGCGTTCACCATCCGCAGGCGGTACAGGCCCCGCGCCACCGACATTTCCGGCCACACCTTGCCGTTGACCACGCCCACGTCACCGGGTGTGGCGGCCTCCCAGCTGCCCTGCGGGTTCAGCGGGTTCGAGCGGACACTCTGCCGTCCGTCGTCGGTGAAGTTCTTGTCCTGCAATATCAGCGGGAGTTCGAATTCGCCCGAGGGCAGACCGAGCGGGTTGCCGCTCCGACCGGTGTCGTACTCGTCGCGCAGCAGGTACATGCCTGCCAGCCCGGCGTAGATGTTGAGCCGGGTGACGCCCATCGCGTGGTCGTGATACCAGAGCGCGCAGGCTTCCTGCCGGTTCGGGAACTCGTGCACCATCCCCTGCCCGGGCCGGATCGTGTCCTCGGGGTGCCCGTCGAACTCGGGGGGCGTCCGGCCGCCGTGCAGGTGCAGCGACGTCGGCACCTGGGTGCGGTCCTGCTCGCTCACTCCGTGGATCCGCGTGTCGACGTCGGCGGCGAGGGGGTTGCTCGCGATGTCGTTGCGGTAGGTCAGTGAGGTCAGCTCGCCGACGTGGGCTTCGATCGTCGGGCCGAGGTAGTCCATGCCGCCGTAGCCCAGGGCCGGCGACGCGGGCAGATCGGGGTGGAACACGTGCGTCGTGCTGCTGGCGTGCACCTCGACTGCGCTCCCACCCACCATCGGCAACGGCGGCAACTGTTCCCGGAACGGCTGGAGCGGCGGCGAGGAAAAGACGAACGGCCGCAGCGGATCGATCCCGAACGGGTAGGCACTCGCCGATCCCACCCCGACGGCCCCGAGCCCGGCCGTCAGCGCCAGTCCACGAACGAACGACCTACGCGGAATCCGTCGATCCATTCGGAGGAGCCCCCTGCACGGTGAGAACAGCATTGCGAATCGAGTAGCCGACGGTACCGCAACCGTTGCCCCTCTCACCGGGTTTACGGGGCGTCCCTTCGCGCAGCGACCACCCTCGTGCCAGTCTGACTCCATGACCGGTGCAGCTCCGAAGAACATGGAATGGATCCCCGGGGGCACCTTCTGGATGGGTTCGGAGGACTTCTACCCCGAGGAACGCCCCGTCCACCAGGTGACCGTCGACGAATTCTGGATGGACGCGCACCAGGTCACCGTGGCCGAGTTCCGGCGATTCGTGAAGGACACCGGCCACGTCACCACCGCCGAGATAGCCCCCGACCCCGCGCAGTACCCGGGCGCGGATCCGGCTCTGCTCGTGCCCGGTTCGCTCGTATTCACCCCCACACCGGGGCCCGTCCCGCTCGACGACTACACCCGCTGGTGGTCGTTCACACCGGGCGCGGATTGGCGCCACCCGGAGGGTCCGGGCAGCAACGTCGGCGGACGCGAACGCCATCCCGTCACGCACGTGTCGTGGTTCGACGCCCGCGCCTACGCGGCATGGGCGGGCAAGGATCTGCCGACCGAGGCCGAATGGGAGTTCGCCGCCCGCGGCGGGCTGGACCGGAAGCCGTTCGTGTGGGGAGAGGAACACGAACCGGGCGGCAGGCCCGCCGGCAACGTCTGGCAGGGACGGTTCCCGTGGGAGAACCTCCTCGAGGACGGCTTCGCCGGAACGTCGCCGGTCGGCCATTTCCGGCCCAACGGTTACGAACTCAGCGACATGGCCGGCAACGTGTGGGAATGGACCACCGACTACTTCACCACCGATCACTCCGCGAGCGGGAAGAACGTCGCGCCTGCCAGTTCCTGCTGCATTCCCACCAACCCGCGAGTCGAGACGGCGCGCGCGGAGAACCCGGACGAGCCCTACGCGCGCCGCGTGATCAAGGGCGGCTCGCATCTCTGCGCGCCCAACTACTGCCTGCGCTACCGACCCTCGGCCCGGCAGGGTGACACCGAGGAGACGTCGACGTGCCACATCGGGTTCCGGTGCATCATCCGCCCGTGACGGGCGTTCTCACCTGACGCGGATGATGACAAGCGGGCCCGAACGGTGTTCGCTCGAGGTGTGCGGTCGACGAAACTGTCTGTGGCGCTGGCCAGGGAAGCTCTGGCCGCGCGCACCGAAACGGCCAACGGCTGGTTGCAGGGCACACCTCCCGGCCGCACGGTTCGGCGCGTCATCGACGGGCTGATCGAGATCGAGCTCGTCGACCGGTCGATGACGCTCGCCGCCAGGATCTTCACGTCGGTGCTGCCCGTGATGATTGCGGCATCGACGCTGAGCGGTTGGAACGTGACCGCACGCACCATCAAGACCCAGTTCGGCTTCGACCCCACGGAACTGACGACCACGCCCGGCACTGTGGACACCACCAACCCCTCCTTCGCCGCGTTCGGGGTCGTCGGTCTGCTGATGATCGCGATCAGCGGCACGTCCTTCGCGAGGGCCCTCGCCCGGATCTACGCCAAGATCTGGAACGTCCCGTCGATCACCCTCCGAGACGCCTGGCGGTGGCTCGTCGTCCTGTTCGCCGTTGCGCTGTCGGGGACGGCGATCGGCCTGGCCGGCGAGCTCACGAGCATCCGGTTGATCGGTCCACCTCTCGCAGTCGCCGGGGAGTTCGCGGTGTGGATGGCCGTGTGGACCCTCAGCCCGTACCTCCTGACGATGGGCACGCTCAAGGGCCGTGTGCTCTGGGCGACCGGCGCGCTGACCGCCGGCGCGCTCACCGCTCTCCACGTCGGCGGGCGTCTGCTCCTGCCCCGGATCACCGCCGCAGCGCAACACCAGTTCGGGCCGCTCGGCCTGGTGTTCACCGCGATCAGCTGGCTGTTCGTCCTGTCGGTCGTGATCGTGGGGTCCGCGGTGATCGTCAAGGCCATCGCGCTCGACGAGGGTTACGTCGGGCATTACCTGCGGGGACCGGACGCTGTCGCGTCAGAACAATCCGCCGAATCCCTTACCGAGGACGACGGCGCCCATCACGAGTAGCAGCACGCTCATCACCGCGGCGTTGTTGGACTGGAGCCAGACCTTGAGGTTGTCGAGGGTTCCGCGCATCTTGTCGGCTGCGACGGCGTAGGCGATGACCGGGACGAGGACGGTCGATCCGGCCAGCACCGTGTACACGATCAGCGCCACGACCTGCTCGCCGCCGCTCACCGCGGCCGTGCCGATCCCGACGCCCGCGGACACGCAGAGCAGCAGGTTCTTGGGATTGATTGCCGCCAGCGCGAATCCGAGACCGGTGGATTTCACGAAGTTCAGGTCGTCGATGGCCTGCATCCACTTCGGTGGCTTCGCGTGGGCATTGCGGCTTCTCCATTGCCGTCCCGCGAGCAGGAGCAGCAGCACACCCAGAACCACCTTCACCCATGACGCCGTCGCCGACGGACCGTCGGAGTCGGACGTGTCGATGCTGCCGGCGAGGAACATGAAAATGCCCGTCGCAACAAGAATTCCCAGGATCCAGCCGACGCCGAAGCCTGCGCTCGCACCGCCCGCACGCTTCGACAGCAGCATCAGGATGACGGCGATGATCGGTATCGGCGAGATCGCGACACCCACGGCGAGCGGTAACAGTTCTCCGATGACTGAGCCCATGTCCGAACCGTAGGGTCGGGGCGCCGTCTCCGCCTCGCACGTGTCGGGTGAACCGCACGTGAGTGGCAAAGTGTGCTCCGGTACGCGTTGCCACTCACCTGGGGGACAGCACGCGCGCCGCGAACGCGAGGGACTCCGGCATGGAGGCCATCAGTGATTCGCGGTGGTTCTCGGCGGCGAGTTGCTGGTATTCGACGTTCACGCCGTGCTGCTGCATCTCGGCGAGCTGCGCCCATGTCAACGGAATCGGCACCGACGTGTCGGACAGACTGTGCACCACCCGCAGGGGGCGGTCGAACCCGTCGACGGGCACCTGCTGCATCTCCCGGAACAGCGCCCGGAACTGCTCGTTCCACAGGGGCGAGGCGAACAGGTCGCCGACCGAAGTGGGATGGGCGAGCAGGTACCGGCCGAGTTCCCGGCTGCAGGTCACCTTCGCCAGCTCCATCAATTCGATCCCCTTCGGCGACAGATACCGCCGGATGTCGACCTCGGGGCGCTGGTCGTCGATGCCGGCGAGGGTCAGCAACGCATAGTTCACGATTCCGGTTGTCGGCAGAGCCGGAATCGCGGGACCCGCGGCCGGGAAGAGCTGTTCGAGGTGCGTCGGCGCCGCCACGGCGACGGCACCCCGATAGTCGAGTGCGGGTGCCCGGGCGGCGGCCTCGCGGGCGGCGAAGTAGGTCGCGTGCCCGCCCTGCGACAGTCCCGTGACGATCCACCGGTCGCTGAGCACGTCGCCGTAGAAGTCGTGGGCGGCCAGGACGATGTCGACGGCGTTCGCGGCGGCGGCAGGGCCGTCGAGGTAGGCGTTGACACCGGGCGTGCCGATTCCCGCGTAATCCGTTGCTGCGACGGCGTATCCGGCGGCGAGCCACTGCTCGATCGCGGGCAGTTCGACGTAGTTGAACCCGGCGACGGACGGCGCGCACTGGTCGGCGACCCCGACCGTGCCGTGCGCGTAGGACACCACCGGCCAGCCGCCGACGGGGGGATCACCACGGGGAAGGAAGATCGATCCGGTCGACTCACCGGTCGCGGTCGCGGTGCGCAGCGTCGGGTAGCGGACCCGGATGCTGTCGCCTGCCTGACCGGGGACTGCGGCGGGTGGAAGTTCGTCCTGCGACAGCAGGATTCCCGGCTGCGCGGACGCCTCGCTCGCACCGGTGAGCAGCAACAGAACCGCCGCCACCGCAGCACCGACGACTCTCATCGGCCCAGTATCCACCCGCAACCGACACGTGAGTGGCAAAGCGTGCGGAAGCACACTTTGCCACTCACGTGGGGGGAGATCAGACCAGCAGTTCGGCGATCTGAATGGTGTTGAGGGCGGCACCCTTACGCAGGTTGTCGCCGGACACGAACAGTGCCAGACCGCGACCCTCGGGGACACCCGGATCCTGACGGATACGCCCGACCAGCGACGGGTCGCTGCCCGCGGCCTGGAGCGGGGTGGGGACGTCCACCAGCTGCACACCGGGAGCCTTCGACAGGAGCTCCTGCGCACGCTCCACCGACAGCGGACGCTCGAATTCGGCGTTGATCGACAGCGAGTGGCCCGTGATCACGGGGACGCGGACGCACGTGCCCGACACCAGCAGGTCGGGCAGGCCGAGGATCTTGCGGCTCTCGTTGCGGAGTTTCTGGTCCTCGTCCGTCTCACCGCTGCCGTCGTCGACGATCGAACCGGCCAGCGGCAGAACGTTGAACGCGATCGGTGCGACGTACTTGTTCGGGGCCGGGAAGTCGACGGCGCTGCCGTCGTGCACCAGCTTCTCCGCGTCGTCGATGACGGCGCGGGCCTGGCCCACCAGCTCCTCGACACCGGCGATTCCACTGCCCGACACGGCCTGGTAGCTCGACACGATGAGACGCTGCAGACCGGCCTCGTCGTGCAGAACCTTCAGCACCGGCATCGCGGCCATCGTGGTGCAGTTGGGGTTGGCGATGATGCCCTTCGGCGGGTTCTTCGCCTGCTCCGGGTTGACCTCGCTGACGACCAGCGGGACGTCGGGGTCCTTGCGGAACGCCGACGAGTTGTCGACGACCGTGGCACCTGCCGCGGCGAACCGCGGGGCCTGCTCACGAGAGAGGGTCGCACCGGCCGAGAACAGGGCGATGTCGATGCCCTTCAGGTCCTCGTCGGACGTCGCGGACGCGTCCTCGACGACGATCTCCTCGCCGCGAAACGGCAGCTTCTTGCCCGCCGACCGCGCGGAAGCGAAGAACCGTACCTTGTCCGCGGGGAAGTTCCGTTCCTCGAGGAGGGTGCGCATGACGATGCCGACCTGTCCGGTGGCACCGACGACAGCGATGGTGGTCATGATCTACCGTCCCGTTCCTGCGTGCACGACGGCTTCTTCGTCGCCGCCGAGCTCGAATGCATCGTGGATCGCCTTCACGGCCTTGTCCAGCTCCACATCCTTGACGAGCACCGAGATGCGGATCTCGGACGTCGAGATGAGGTCGATGTTGACACCGGCCTTTGCGAGAGCCTCACAGAACGTCGCGGTGACGCCCGGGTGGCTCTTCATGCCGGCGCCGACGAGCGACACCTTGCCGATGTGGTCGTCGAACAGCACCTGCGTGAAGCCGATGTCGCCCTGCAGCTTGGTCAGCTTCTCGACGGCGCGCGGGCCGTCGGCGGTGGGCAGGGTGAACGTGATGTCGGTCTTGCCGGTCTCGACCTTCGAGATGTTCTGCAGCACCATGTCGATGTTGATCTCCGCCTCGGCCACCGCGCGGAAGACCTGCGCGGCGTAACCCGGGGTGTCGGGCAGGCCGACGACGGTGATCTTGGACTCGCCGCGATCGTGCGCGACTCCGGTGATGATTGCCTCTTCCACGGGGATGTCCTCCATCGATCCGGACACGATGGTGCCCGGCTTGGTCGTGTATGACGAACGGACGTGCACAGGCACGTTGTATCGGCGGGCGTACTCGACGCAGCGGAGCATGAGCACCTTCGCGCCGCACGCCGCGAGCTCGAGCATCTCCTCGAACGACACCGTCTCGAGACGCTGCGCGTCGGGAACGATGCGCGGGTCGGCGGTGAAGATGCCGTCGACGTCGGTGTAGATCTCGCAGACGTCGGCCTCGAGGGCCGCTGCGAGGGCCACCGCGGTGGTGTCCGAACCGCCGCGCCCGAGGGTCGTCACGTCCTTGCTGTCCTGGCTGACGCCCTGGAACCCGGCGACGAGGACGATCGAGCCCTCGTCGAGCGCATCCCGGACGCGGCCCGGTGTGACGTCGATGATCTTGGCGTTGCCGTGAGCACCGGTGGTGATGACGCCCGCCTGGGAGCCCGTGAACGAACGGGCCTCCGCACCGAGCGAATGAATTGCCATCGCGACGAGAGAATTGGAAATGCGCTCACCGGAGGTCAGCAGCATGTCCATTTCGCGGGCGGGTGGGGCTGGGCACACCTGCTGAGCCAGATCGAGCAGCTCATCAGTGGTGTCCCCCATCGCTGAAACCACGACGACGACATCGTTGCCGGCCTTCTTGGTCTCGACGATCCGTTCAGCCACTCGTCGGATTCTCTCGGCGGTTGCCACCGAGGATCCGCCGTACTTCTGGACGACGAGAGCCACGCGTTTCTACCTCCAGGTCGATGAATCTGTACTGGTCCAGCTGTCGAGCTTACCGGCGGAGTCCAATCTGATCCCGGGTGAGTCCGTTCGGACGCCTATCCGAACGCCGTGTTCACGGCGTCCGCGACCCTCGCCACGGCCGCGCAGTTCGGCCCGTGAACAGTGACGACTGCACCCGCGTGACCGAGCCTGCGGGTGAACTCGTCGACGCCCGCTCCGGGCCGTGTGATGTCGATCGGCTCGCCCATCGGGCTCGTCCACCGGCATCGGTCGCCGACCGTCTCCGGCTCGGCGGGAACGGGTGGTCGGTTTTCCTTGACCGGCGACATCGTGAACGACACGGTCACCTCACTCCCGGGCACCCGATTCGGGTTCGGAAACAGCACGCAGTCGAACGGGGTGGGCGGCGATTCCGGGTCGACGAC
This sequence comes from Rhodococcus mengyinensis, assembly GCF_048381435.1. Classification (NCBI taxonomy): domain Bacteria; kingdom Bacillati; phylum Actinomycetota; class Actinomycetes; order Mycobacteriales; family Nocardiaceae; genus Rhodococcus; species Rhodococcus mengyinensis. The sequence continues at coordinate 80,057 of NZ_JBLWIT010000109.1, forward strand.
GCGCCCGCCCGCCGTGGTTCCCAGCACGTCGAGTACTTCACACGGGTCGTGGACCGCGAGCGCCACCTGATGCGCGGACGAGGCGTCACGAGTGGGCAGTCCCGACCGCATCCTGTCGATCGCCGAGTCCAGCACCGCGTCGGCGAGCGGGCAGGCGTCCTGGCCGGCGACGGTTCCGGCGCGGACGGTGGCCAGCTGCCGTTCCACCTGTTCCTGGTCGATTCCGAGGTTCAGCCGGAAGACGCGCTCACACGTCCCGCGGGTCGGGTCGGCGCCCGCACCGCGGTAGACGGTCACCCCGTCGACCGTCTCCGGCCGGGTCAGCGCCGCGTCGGACAGCATCGACGGCAGCAGGGACAACTCCACGTAGGTGGTTGCGCCGCCGGGCCCGGCCATCAACGCCGAACACACCGGCAGTTGCACGGCGGACCCGTACTGCTGGACCGTCCCGGCACCCCGCACCACGGCCACGTCGAGCAGTCCGCACGGATCGGCGTCGCGGAGCGCGTCCTCGACGTGGATGTGCCGTTGCTGCGCGGGGCTCAGTTCCTGCAGCGGAGAAGCCCCCGCAGTCCCCGACACGCTGTGCGCGCACCCGGACGTGATCACGGCGCACAGGAGCGCCGCGGCAACTTTCTTCACTCGATCCCCCCTCGAATCGGCACGAACACTACCGCCCATTCGGGATCATCGGAGGGAGGAAGGGGCGCCGTGAACAGAGCAGCCGAGTTCCCCCGGTCCGGATCGGATTCGCGACCCATTCTGCGTGCGCTGCGCCGACGCCCGCCGTTGCGATTAGGACTCGTCCAGCTCTGTTATCTGATCGCCGGTTTCCTCCTCGGCCTCGCGCTCCCCACCCTCGACATCGGTCCCCGGACAAGTGGCACCAGCGTGGCCACCCTGCTGTTCACTCTCGCCGGCGCCGTCATCACGCTGGCGAGCGTGGTGTTCTCGCTGCTGTTCCTCGTGGGTCAGTTCGGCGCCACGACGCTGACCCCGCGATTGACGCTGTTCCGCGACGACCCGCTGGTGTGGAACTCCTTCGGGATGTTCCTGGGTTTCTTCGTCTTCGCGACCACGGCGGGCCTGGTCGTCAACCAGAAGGACGCTGTGCCGGTGGCGATCCCGGTGGCGGCCGTGATCCTCACGGTCGTCGCACTCGCCGTCATGCGGATCCTGCAACTGCATGCGTTCCGCTCGATCCAGCTCGCACCGACACTCGCCGACGTCACCGCCCGCGGCGAAGCGGTGCTCGCCACCCTCTACGGCACGGAACCGGCGGGATCGGAAAGGTCGGGCGGTCCGGGCGGTGCCGTCGTCCGGTGGACCGGCACCGGCGGGATGCTGTGTCAGATCGACCTGCCGAAGCTGGCGCACCTCGCGCGCGAAGCGGATGTCCTGGTGCGGATGCGGGTCCGTGTGGGTGACGCCCTGATCCCCGGATCAGTCGTCATGAGCGTCGACGGCGCTGCCGGATTCGACAGCCGCGCGATGCTGGGATGCCTGGACGTGCGGATCGACCGGTCCTTCGACCAGGATCCGATGCTGGCGTTCCGCATCGTCGACGACATCGCCCTGCGCGCGTTGTCACCGGCTGTCAACGATCCCGCGACCGCCGCCCAGGCCATCGACTGCGTGGGAACTCTGTTGTCGAGGATCAGTCACCGACCGGTCGACGTCGGCGACGTCGCGGACACGGAGGGAGAACTGCGCGTCGTCGTGCTCCTTCCCGACTGGGACGACTACGTGTCGGCGGCGTTCGACGAGATCGCCGACGCCGCCCGGCACCAGCCGTTCGTCGCCCGCCACCTCCTGCAGACCATCGACTCACTGATCGGTTCCGCCCCCGCGCACCGGCAGTCCGCGCTGGAACGACGCAGCGCCTGGGTCCGCGCACACTGCGACCTGCCGCCGACGTTCAGGTCGTGACCGGTGGTGTCTCGTGCCGGGCAGCGTCGTACGACGTTCGATCAGCTGCGCCCCTGATCAACTGGTCTTCACGAAGGGCGGGATCTCGAACGTTCCGTCGAACACCTCCGGCTTGGGGCTGTACATCCGGAGCAGCGGCCGGAACCCGACTGCCGGTGTCGGCAGCCAGTTGGCGCGTGCCACCGGATCGGCCGGGGCGTCCGCGCTGAGCGTGATGGTCAGCGAACCGTCGTCCGCGAACACCAGTCCCGGCGTGCGGTCACCGATCGAGTAGCGGTCGATCGGATTGTCGACGAGGTAGAAGTCCGGGAGGTCGTACATGGTGATCGACCAGAACGCGTCGACCGGTGGGGTCGGCGCGAACGTGAGTGTGTAGGTGTGCTCGCCGGACAGTTCGTTGCCTTCGCTGTCGTGGTAGATCGGCGCATATGCGGCCTCGTAACCGTGGTTTCCCCACAGCCCCGCCATCGCGGCGCCGGCCCGCAGTCCCAGCGCCTTCGAGCGGTCCTCGATCCGCCAGTCGGGTGAGTCGAGGGTGCCGATCTCGAAGAAGTCGTCGTTGTAGTCGAAGGCGTGGTACATCAACTGCCAGCCGTTGACCACCTCGCTTCCTGCACCCGATTTCAGTGCGGCGACCAGTGACTGGTGCCCGGCCTCGGCACCGGCCGTGAGCACGGCCGCGAGGTCCGGCGGCGCTTCGAGGTACGGCGACGGCCCGGTCTCGAGCAACCCGAGCGGGGTGAACGCCTGTTGTGCGACGAGGTCCTGCGCGGCGGGTGGGTACGCCTGTGAGTACACCCGCAGCTTCTCCCAGAACTGAAGTTCCACGGGGACGTTCGGGTCGGGGACCGGCAGGCCCTCCGCCGGTTCCTGCTCGCCGACGGGTTCCAACGTGAGGGCCGACTGCAGTCGCTTCACCCGCTCCAGGTCGGCCTCGCCGTCGCAGGCCCACCGGCCGATGACGGTGCCCACCGCGGTGGGAAACGCGATCTGCGTCGCGCCGTCGGGGACCTCACCGGACCACCCGGGACCGGTCAACAGGTAACGGCCGGCCGCCGTTCCCGTCGCACGTTTGCCGACGTACGCGAAGTTGTCGGTCCACGCATCGACGAATTGCAGCACGTAGTACGCCCCACCGGCGTCGGGGACTCGCAGCAACTGCGGTCCGTGGCCGAGATCGATCTGGGCGATCGAATAGATGGTGTCGTTGTTGACCGAGACGAACGTGTCCTGCGGCCCGGCGAGTGTGCGGGCGTGGCTGAATTTGTTGAAGGGTCCCGCGTCGAGGCTCCCCATCCCCTCCGACACGAAGCGGTTCACCTGGTCGAGGTCGAACACCAGCGGAAAACCGTACACCCACGCCTTCGCGGCGAGTTCCTGCAATCCTGTGCTCACGACTGTCTCCTGTCATGGGCGGCTCCGCCGCCCGTGCGCC
>NZ_JBLWIT010000109.1:83441-185158 GCF_048381435.1 Rhodococcus mengyinensis
ACAAAGGCGCACGGGTGCGGAGCGCCTACTGTCGGTGCGGTTCTGCGAGAGCCTCTCGCACGGTCGGATAGAGGCCGACGGGGGTCGCGCCCGAACCCGAGGTTCGTATCGTGTCCCGGAACTGCCCGATGTCCCGCGCCACACGTAGCTCGATTCCCCGGCGCGCGAGCACATCCCGCAACTGCACGAGCATTTGCGCGGCACTGACGTCGACGAACGGCGACGTCTCGGCGTCGAGGACCACCACGCGCGTGTCGTCGGTGCACATGTCCTCGATGCGGTCCTTGACGTGATCGGCGTTCGCGAAGAACAGTCCCGCCTCGACGCGCACCACGACCACGTGCGGTGTGGTCGGGAGGTCGGGGTGACGCTCGGCGTCCACCCACAGCGACCCTTCCTTCGCGAGCGCCGCGACGTGGGGACGCGACGCCCGGTAGAGCAGCAGCAGCATCGACACGCCGATGCCGATGACGAGTCCGGGCAGGGTGTCGAACAGGAGCACGCCCACCATCGCGGCGAGGGCGGCCGCGAAATCGGCTCGCGCGGCGTATCCGTAGATGCTGCCGAGCCTTTCGGTCCACACCCCGTAGAGCCGGCGCAGCGCGGAGATGTCGACGAGTTCGATGACGGCGGCGATGACCACCGCGGCGAGCGTCGCCTCGGGGAGTTTCTCGAACAGTCCGGTGAGGAACAGCAGGGTCACCACGGTCAGGACCGCGACGACGAGACCGCTGACCTGCGATTTGGCGCCGGCCCCGCCGTTGACCGCCGTCTTGGAGAGGCTGCCGTTCACCACCATCCCCGAGCACAGCCCGGAGCCGAGATTGGCTGTCCCGAGACCGAGGAGTTCCCGGTTGGCGTCCACCTCGTAGCCCTCTTTCGCGGCGTACGTCTTCGCGGCACCGAGCCCTTCGGCGAACCCGATGAGCAGCACGCCCACTGCGGGGCCGAGAAGGTCGATGTAGTCGTCGAAGCCGACACCGTCCGGCAGTCCCACCGACGGCAGACCGGAGTCGATGTGACCGACGATGTCGACACCTCGACCGTCCAAACCGAACACGGCGACCGCGGCGATACCGAGGAGGACGGCCAGCAGCGAACCGGGGACGAGCGGCAGCCACCGTGTGAATCCGAGAACCACGACGAGACTGAGCACACCGACGACGAGTGTGCCCCAGTCGATGTCGCCCAGGTGGCTGACGACTCCCCAGGCCTGTTCGAAGAAGTTGCCGTGCTCCTTCTCCACGCCGAGGAGGGCAGGAACCTGCCCGATGATGATGGTCAGAGCCAGCCCGACGATGAAGCCCTTCAGCACCGGCTCCGAAATGAACGACGCGATGAAGCCCAGACGGAGGAGCCCCGCGAGCAGCCCGGCGATGCCGGTGGCAATCGCCAGCACTGCTGTCAGGGCCGCGTACTTGCCGCCGTCCGCCCCGGCGAGCGGCGCGACGATGGCAGCCGACAGGGCGGCCGTCGCCGACATCGGCCCCACCACCAGATGCCGGGAACTGCCGGCCGCCGCGTAAAGGATCAGGGCGGGTATCGCCGCGTACAGACCGACGACAGGAGGAACTCCCGCGATGGTCGCGTAGGCCAGGGCCTCCGGTACCAGCACGGCCCACACGGTCAGGCCCGCGATCACGTCGGGCCTGACCCATCCTTTTTGATACTCCTGCAGCGAGCCGAACACCGGCCAGGTGCCGGTCGCGGAACTCACCACGTCGTCATCGTCCTAGTCCCTGGCGGTGTCCCAGGTGGTGACCGCCCAGATCACGACGACGTCGAGCGCGATGATCAGAATCGACCACAGCGGGTAGTACGGCAGCCAGAGGAAGTTCGCGAGGATCGACAGCGCGGCGATGCAGACGGCCACGACACGGGCCCAGGTGGCGCCCGTCATGAGGCCGATCGCGCTGATCACGAGGACGACACCGAGAACGATGTGGATCCATCCCCACGCGGTGGTGTCGAACTGATAGGTGTATTGGACGCCGATGACCAGCAGGTCGTCGGACGCAACCGCGGCGATGCCCTGGAAGAACGAGATCACGCCGACGGTCAGCAGCAATATCGCCGCTGCCAGCGACGTTCCCGCGGCAAAGCCCTGTTTGACAGGGCTGGTGGTCCTGGACTCCGGATGTGTCGTCATGTCCATGCCCTTCTCGAAAGGATGTGCTCGAACAGTGGAATCCTGCGGCTTCGCGATGGCATCGGCATCATCCGCGCCGGGTGATCCTCATCTGCAACGGATGATGTGTCGTCGTCGGCCGGGTGCAACAGTCGATTCGGGGCACCCCGTTGGCCGATTGTTGCGAAGGGACACGCGATGACCGATCCGCAGGACGTATCCGGCGCGGCGCCGGATTCTCAGTGGTCGATGCCGCGGGGCCTGATCGTGATCCTCGGCCTGGCCGCGCTCGTCGTCACCGTGGCGGGGATCCAGGTGGCCGCGTCGATAGTCGGCCCGATCTTCCTCGCGCTCATGCTGACCGTCGCGGTTCACCCGCTGCCCGAATGGCTTCACCGAAAAGGTCTCCCGACCTGGCTCGCCACGATCGCAGCGATCCTGGTCGTCAACAGCATCATTCTCGTCCTCGTGCTGTCGCTGGCCCTGTCGGTCGCCCAGCTCGCCACGCTCCTACCGGAGTACGCGGACGACTTCACCGCCCTCATCGATGACGCCCAGAGCTTCCTGAACAGCAACGGCGTGAACTCGACCGATTCCCAGACCCTGCTCTCCCAGGTGGATTACGGCAAGGTCTTCGGCTTCGTGGAGGCGATCCTGCAGTCAATGCTGGGTGTCTTCTCGAATCTGCTGTTCGTCCTCGCCCTTCTGCTGTTCATGGCCGTCGACGGAAGTTCCTACGGTGCGCGGATGCGGATCGTCACGCAGATGCGTCCCGACATCGCCACCGCTCTCACGTCGTTCTCGGCCGGGACCCGCACGTACCTGATCGTGTCCACGGTCTTCGGGCTGATCGTCGCCGTCATCGACACCGGGGCACTGTGGGCGCTGGGAATTCCGCTGCCGATCCTGTGGGGACTGCTGTCGTTCATCACCAACTACATCCCGAACGTCGGGTTCATCCTGGGGCTGGTTCCGCCGGCCCTGCTCGCACTGCTCCAGGGCGGTCCAGGACTGATGCTGACAGTCATCGTCGTGTACAGCGTCATCAACGTCATCATCCAGTCGGTGATCCAGCCGAAGTTCGTCGGTGACGCGGTGGGCCTGTCCGTGACGTTCACGTTCCTGTCGTTGGTGTTCTGGGCGTGGATCCTCGGGCCGCTCGGCGCGATCCTGGCAATCCCGTTGTCGTTGATGGCGAAGGCGCTGCTGATCGACATCGACCCGTCCACGCGGTGGGTGAACACGATTCTCAGCAGCGCTCCCACTCCCCCTGCACCGGTTCCTGCCCCCTCCCCACCGCGACACGAGAAGGAAGAATCATGACACCCGATTTCTCGGACACCACCGATTTCGAGGACTCCGACCGCGGTTTCGTCGACCGTCTCGACCCCTGCACCGTCACGAGTGGGGACGGTCGCGTGGTGTGGGACATGCAGGAGTATTCGTTCCTGAACGGTGACTGCCCGGACACCGCCCACCCGAGCCTGTGGCGTCAGTCGCAACTGTGCGCGAAGAACGGTCTGTACGAAGTCACCGAGGGCATCTACCAGCTACGCGGAATCGACCTGTCCAACATGACGATCGTCGAGGGCGAGACGGGTGTCCTGGTGATCGACCCGCTGATCTCGCAGGAAACGGCGGCAGCAGCGCTCGCGCTGTACCGGAAGAACCGTGGCGACCGGCCCGTCACCGGAGTCATCTATACGCACTCCCACATCGATCACTTCGGTGGTGTCGTCGGCGTTCTCCCGGACGGTCGCGGCGACGTCCCGATCCTCGCCCCCGAAGGTTTCCTCGAACACGCGGTCTCCGAGAACGTCTATGCCGGAACGGCAATGGGCCGGCGCGCCACCTACATGTACGGACCGCTGCTCCCCAAGGGCCCGCGCGGGCACCTCGGGGCGGGGCTCGGAACGAACACCTCGACGGGTCGACCCGGACTGATCCCACCGACCGTCGACATCACCCACACCGGCCAGGAGGAAACCGTCGACGGCATCCGGATCGTCTTCCAGGTGACGCCGGGGACGGAGGCGCCCGCCGAGATGAACTTCCTGTTCCCCGACCACCGGGCACTGTGCATGGCGGAGAACGCCACCCACAATCTGCACAATCTCCTCACGCTGCGGGGCGCGCTGGTCCGGGACCCCCGCGCCTGGTCGCGGTACCTCGACCAGGCGATCGAGATGTTCGACGGCGGCTACGACGTCGCTTTCGCCTCCCACCACTGGCCGACGTGGGGTCGCGACCGGGTGGTGACATTCCTGTCGCAGCAGCGCGACCTGTACCAGTACCTGCACGACCAGACCCTGCGGATGCTCAACACCGGGATGACGGGAATCGAGATCGCCGAGGACTTCCCGCTACCGCCTGCTCTCGAATCCGCTTGGCACGCACGTGGTTACTACGGCTCGGTGAGCCACAACGTGAAGGCGATCTACCAGCGGTACATGGGCTGGTTCGACGGCAACCCGACGTCGCTGTGGCAGCACCCACCGGAGAACGCGGCCACGCGGTACGTCGAATGCATGGGCGGTCAGGACGAGGTCCGGGCCAAGGCTCAACGGTATTTCGACGACGGCGACTTCCGGTTCGCCGCCGAACTCTCGAAGCATGCGGTGTTCGCAGACCCGTCGGACAGCGACGCGAAAGAACTGCTCGCCCGCACCTACGAGCAACTCGGGTTCGGTGCGGAGAACGCGACGTGGCGCAACTTCTACCTCACGGGTGCACTCGAACTGCGCGGCGGCATCGTCGCCCCGCCGCTCAGCGACCTCGGCGCAGACATGCTGAGCGCACTCACGATCGAGCAGATCTTCGACTCCGTCGCCCTCCGCATCAACGGCCCACGCGCCTGGGACAAGTCCCTCGTCGCGGAGTGGCACTTCACCGAACCCGAAGCGCACTACCGGACGACGCTGTCCAACGGTGCGCTCATCCAGACGGTCGCGCCGAGGACCACGACGCAACCGGACGTCTCACTGACCCTGACGAAGATGCAGTTGCTCGGACTGTTCGCCGGCAAGGGACTGGAGGGCATCGAGGTGACGGGTGACCCGTCGAAGCTCCTTGTCCTCACGGAACTCCTCGACGCACCCGACAGCGCGTTCCCGATCGTCACGCCGTAGGCGCTTCGCGCCCGTGCGCCTTTTTGGTAGCTGGGACAACCAGAAAGGCGCACGGGCGGCGAAGCCGCCTACCCGTCTGTGATGAGCGCCCACAGGCCCCGTTCCCCGCCGATCTGTGGCGAAGACCTGGTCGAGCATGCGTGCGAACTCCCGCATCTCGGTGTCGGTTGCCGGTCCGGTCATCAGCGCATCCCCAATCCCCGCGCGATGACACCGCGCAGAATCTCACTCGTACCGCCTCGCAGGGTGAACCCGGGGCGCTGCATCACGCCGGCACGGACCAGTTCGGCGAACCGTTCGCTGCCTGCCTCCGGTTCGCCGGCCAGTTCCTCGACGAGGTGGCGATATCACCCTCGGCCTTCGGGCCGAGGACCTTCACCACCGAGGCGCCCAGCTCGGCGTCGTCACCACGCCCCAATGCCTCCGACACCGCGCGGGACATGTGATGCAGGCCGAAGGTCCGGGCGACGAGCGCTCCGATGCGGGCATCGGCCGGTAGCCGTCCCTCCCGGATTTCCTCGGCCATCGCGGCGAGGATCGGGAACGTGGACATGAACCGTTCCGGCCACTGCGTTCGAACCCGAGTTCGGACGTGACCTGCTTCCAGCCTTCGCCGATGCGGCCGAGCACCAACTCGTCCGGCACGAACACGTCGTCGAGGATCACCTCGTTGAAATGGTGGTCGCCCGACATCGACAGGAGGTGGGCGCCGGACGTCCACAATTTGGTCCCGGTGATCCGCCAGCCGCCGTCGACCCGGACCGCTTTCGTGCGGACGCTCGCGAGGTCGGAGCCCGATTCCGGTTCGCTCATTCCGATCGCCCAGCTGATCTCGCCGCCCGCGATTCCCGGGAGGAACCGCTGCTTTTGTTCCTCGGTGCCGTAGGTGAGCAGCGACGGTGCGGCCTGCCGGTCCGCGACCCACTGTGCGGCGACGGGCGCGCCGACGGCCGGCAGTTCTTCGGTGACGACGAACCGCTCCATGAACGTGCGACCCTGCCCGCCGTACTCCGCCGGGATCGTCATGCCCAGCCAGCCGCGGGCTGCGAGGGCCTTCGTGAAGTCCGGATTCCACCGGGTGAGCCAGTGTCCACACCGGGTGTGAACACGCCGGCGTCGATCTGCTCGCGCAGGAACGTTCGCACCTCGGCCCGCAACGCGTCGAGTTCGTGATCGGGTGGCCCGCGGCCGGCACCACTTGTGTGTGCATCCTGTCTACTTCCGTTGACGAGTGTGTCGAATGCTTCCGCAGGCTCACGCCTGCAACGCGGCTTCGGCCAATTTTCTCAGGTCCCCGCGGAGTGACGGACTCCGAATCGGGTGCACGATCGCGATGACGAGGTAGTCTGAACACCATCACGACAGCGTGGCGTTCCCGCTCGGTAAAACACGTTCACCCACACAAAACAACGCATTCTCGCTAAAATCGTCCCACCGGCCCACTGCGTCGGGGATTGGCGTTTGTCGAAGATCGTTTCTCGGTGCAGCGAGAATTGGGGGTCGGCGTGACGGCAGCACCTCTCGGCGAATTTCATCTGAGCACTCGAATACCTACGAGTGCAGGGGGTCGGACGGTTACCCGGACCCGCTTGCACACCATGCTCACCGAAGCGCTCACCGACGACGCCCATCCCTGCCCGGTGGCGCTCGTCTGCGCACCGGCCGGGTCGGGAAAGACGCGGGCCGTGGCCGACTGGGCGCGGGAACTGCTCGCCGCTGGCGACGCTCCGACCATTGCGTGGCTCACGATCGAGGAGCGGCACAACGACCTCGACGTCGTCCACCGGGCGATCCTTCGCTCACTCACCGACACCGGGAATCCTCGCGTGCAGAAGGCCTGCGCCGGGCTCGATTCCGAGGCACCGGACCTCGGCGCGCAGTTGTCGGCCGCGTTGCACGAACTCGGCGAGAACATCTGGATGATCATCGACGACGCCCACCTCCTTCGCGACACCGACGTACTCACCGACCTCGAGTCGTTCATGCGCTGGCAACCTCCGATGCTGCGAACGGTCATCATCGGGCGGTTCGAGCCGCCGCTGGCATTGCAGCGACTTCGCCTGGACGGCAAGCTGTTCACGCTCTCAGCCAAGAATCTCGCCTTCACGTCCGACGAGGCGGCCGAGATGCTCGACGAGCACGACGTCGTGCTGAGCGCGGACGATCTCGACGCGCTGATGGATCGCACGGAGGGCTGGGCTGCCGGAATTCGTTTGGCGGGAATGTCTTTGGAAGGACATCCGGATCCGAGCCGGTTGATCGCCGAGTTCACGGGCGACCGCCGGGCCGTTGCCGATTATCTCATCGAGGAGGTCCTCGCCGGCCAGACCGACGAGATGCGCGAGTTCCTCCTGCGCACGTCCGTACCGGCCTCGTTCACAGTCGAACTCGCGGAGAAGCTCACCGGCTGCACGGATGCGCACGGCAACATCGACTGGCTCGAACACCACAATTTTCTGATCAGCCGAATCACCGACAGCCCCACCCACTATCGTTACCATCCGCTGCTGCGGAGTTATCTGCGGGCGGAGATCAGCCGGATCGGACACGTCGAAGTCGAGCATCTCGAATTGACGGCCGCCCACTGGCACGACGAATTCGGGGACGCGCTGCTCGCACTCGAGCACGCGGTGAACTCCGGTGATCACGACGAGATCGTGGCGCTGCTCGCCCGGACTTCGCTGGCCCTGATCGTCGGAGGTCATGGAGAGGCCGTCGACCGGCTCCTCACCCGGGCACCCCGATCTTCGCAGGACCACCCGTCGGCGCGGCTCATCCGCGCCGCCGCGGCGCTCGCATCCGGCAACATCCCGGTGGCCACGTCCACCCTCGAGCTTCTCGACCGCAGGCGGTCGGGGTTGCTGGTGGACGGTGCCGCCGAGTCCCGGTTACACCTGCTGCTCCGCGAATCGCTCCGAGTGCAGACAGCGATCGGCACCGGCGACATCGAGACCGCCCTGAACCGGCTGCGCAGCGTGGGTGTCGGATCGAGCGGCGATCCCGACCTCGACGCGTTCGTCCTGCTCCAGGAAGGGCGCGCGCTGCTGTTCCTCGGGCGGAACGACGAGTCGGAGGTCGTGCTCGGGAAGTCGCTGGCCCACGCTCGACTCGGCGATGCGCCGCTGGGCGTCATGTACTGCCTGGGAACTCTCGGTGGCGTCGCGATGTCGCGGGGAGACGTGGTGCGGGCGTCCGCGCTGGCCGACGAGGCACTGGCGATCGGCCGGACCCATTCTGCAACGGGCGATCCGACATTCCAGCTGGCGAAGCTCATCGACTCCTGGTGCCGCTACATTCGGATGGACCCCGATGCCGCACGTCTCGCCGCCGAGTCCGCCGAGGCGCTGCGTCGCGCAAATACCGAGACGGCGGGTTTCGCCGACGGCGCCGCCACCCTGTTCGGTCTCGACGAGACCGGAAACCGGCACAGTTCGGTGACGACGCTGCACGCGGAGAGCCCCGTGTCGTCCTCGTTGCCGGTTCCGCCCGGCATCCGGGCGGTGTTGCTGCCTGCCATCCAGTACGCCTATCTGTTCGCCGGCGAGACGGGGTGGGCGCACGAGCTGGCGTCCGAGACGCATGCCCTTCTCGGACCCACCGGCGACACAGCCGTCGTCGAGGCGATCGTCCATCTGCACCTCCATCGCCTCGACCTGGCACGTAAGACACTCCAACCCGTCCTGGACGGTGAACTGGAGTGCGCGGCGGGAACCAACCTGATCGCGGCATGGCTCGTCGACGCGTCGATCGCGCTTGCCCGCAAACATGATTCACGAGCCCACAGCGCGCTCACCGAGGCGTTGCGTCTCGCCGAACCGCAGTCGGCGTTGCGCCCGTTCCACGACTGCGGACCGCAGATCCGGGAACTACTCGTGCGGAGCACTGGCCGGTTCGGTGTCCTCGAACCCTTCGCGGAGAGGCTCCGAGCGTCGTTCCCGCGGTCGGAGAGTGCTGCGTCCGACATGTTGACTCCCCGCGAACTGGAACTCCTCGTGGAACTTCCGTCGTGGCGGACCGCCGAGCAGATCGCCGCAGATCTGTGCGTGTCGGTGAACACCGTGAAGACCCACCTGCGCGGGATCTACCGCAAGCTCGGCGTCACCTCCCGCCGCGACGCCATCGCCGCCGCGCAACACAACGGCTTGCTCTGAGCCGGTTCACCACTTGCGGGTGAGGCGCGTTGCCGTTTCGTCGGTCACCCTGAAATCTACGGCTGACCGAGTTCTGGAACGACGATGCGAATGAAGGAGCCCGCCGTGGTGCGTCCTGAATCGAACTGGCCCGGCAAGGTCAGGTACGCCTTCCTGATCAGCGGCGCCCTGTCCGATCGGGTGCTGGCCGCGTTCCCCGAGTTGGACGTCTCGGACGTCACGACCGGTGACACCACGCTCTACGGCCCGGTCGACAGCCCGACAGATCTCCGGGGCATGCTGGCACGCTTCGACGCGCTGGGACTGACCGTCATCGAGATGCGGCGGCTACCGGACTGACCCGGCGTCGGGGTTCAATGGATGGAGGGCCCAGGGAGGCGGTGAAGCCGATGTGAGCGGCGAGTTCGAACCGGGCACGGTGTTTGCCGGCTACGTGATCGAACGGGTTCTGGGACGAGGCGGCATGGGTACCGTCTACCTCGCCCAGCATCCCAACCTGCCGCGCAAGATCGCCCTCAAACTGCTCGACACGTCGTGGACGAACGACGACTACGTCCGGTCACGCTTCGAATCGGAAGCAGACCACGCCGCGCATCTCGATCATCCCAACATCGTCACCGTCCACGACCGCGGCCGCGAAGCCGGCAGGTTGTGGATCGCGATGCAGTACGTTCCCGGCAGCGACGCCAGGAAAGCGCTCGGCTCCGGCGCCCTGGACGTCGAACGCGCCGTGCACATCGTCAGCGAGACAGGGAAGGCACTCGACCACGCCCACGAGGCCGGGATTCTGCACCGCGACGTGAAGCCGGCGAACATCCTGCTCGCGCCGGGCGACCCCGAACGGGTCCTGCTCACCGATTTCGGCACCGCCAAGGCCCTGGACGAAACACATCAGCTGACCCGCACCGGGATGTTGGTGGCGACCCTGCACTACGCCGCGCCCGAGCAGATCGAGGGCGAGAAACTCGACCATCGCGTCGACATCTACGCGTTGGGCTGCACCTTCTTCCACCTGCTCACCAACGAACCGCCGTACCCCGGCAACACCGCGTCCTCGGTGATGCACGGCCATCTGAACGGACCGATTCCCCAGCCGAGCGTGGTGCGCCCCGGGCTGCCCACCGGTGTCGATGCGGTCGTCGCGCGCGCCATGGCCAAGAACCGCGAAGAGCGCTACTCGACCTGTCGTGAGTTCAGCGACGCCATCCGCGCGATCGAGTGGACCGGGCCCGGCCACGTGACCCGGCCTGCTGCCCTGGCCGACCCCGCCGCGACCACCCGCGCGAGCGGCCCGGACGTGACCCGCCCCGACACCGAGCCGGGTGCGGCGCCCACGAAACCGGCAACGGTCGGGGGGCGGCGGACGCGCCGGGTGCTCGCCGCGCTGCTGGCCGGCGTCCTCGTCCTCGTCGTCGCGGCCGTCGCCTATGTCGCCTGGCCGGGAGAGGAGTCGACGAGCGCACAGGTCGAGCTCCCGCTGACCGGTCTACAGGGTCCGGCCGGGCTCACGGTCTCGGGCACCGGAGACCTGTACATCGCCGACAGCGCGGCCAAACAGGTCCTGAAAGTGAGCGCCGGGACGTACGAGCAGACAGTTCTTCCCTTCACGGGACTCGAGGTTCCGCAGGGAGTCGCGGTTAGTGCGTCCGGCGACGTGTACGTCTCCGATCTGGTGACCAACACCGTGACGATGCTGCACGGCAGCACCCAGGTGCCAATGCCGTTCGCCGGTCTCGACCAGCCGTTCGGAATTGCACTCGGGCCGGACGCCACGCTGTATGTCGCCGATACCCTGAACAATCGGGTGATGTCGCTGCACGACGTCACCGCGGCTCCCGTCGCGGTGCCGCTGACGGTGATCGGCCCGTTCGCCGTCGCCGTCAGTGAACACGGGGATCTCTACGTCGGCACGCCCAACAAGGTTCTCGCGTGGAACGCCGCCACCCATGCCCAGAGCTATCTGCCGTTCACCGACCTCCAGAGCGTCGGTGGTGTCGCGGTCGACGAGGAGGGAACCGTGTACGCCATCGATCAGAACCACAATCGCATCCTGCGGCTGGCCGCCGGTTCGGACGAGCAGGAGGTTCTCCCGTTCTCCGGGCTGGACCAGCCGGAGGGGATCGCCGTGTCGAGCCGAGGCGACGTGTACGTCGCGGACACCGACAACAGCAGAGTGGTCATGCTGCCCGCCGGAAGCTGACCGCTCGCGCTCAGGCCTGGCGCGCCAGATCGAAGCCGAAGGATTCCGCGACGGCCTCGTCCACCCGGCCCTGGTGATTGGCGAGGAGCTCTTCACGCTCGTTCGCGGAGAGTCCACCCCAGATACCGTACGGTTCACCGACACTGAGCGCATGCTCCCGGCACTGCACCAGCACGGGGCATCCGCGGCAGATCATCTTGGCGCGGAAGTCCCGCATCTCGCGTGCCCGGCCACGTTCGCGGTCGGGGTGGAAGAACGTGGACGACTCGTAGCCGCGGCATGCGGCGTCCCTCTGCCAGTCCCACACCTCGGCGACCGGAATGGGAAGACTCAACCGATTGGACATTGCACTCCTCCAGATACTCGTGAGCCGTTGTGTGCGAGCCCGAGAACTCGTTCCCGGGCCAGATCGGCGGCGCCGACGATGCCGACGTTCGCGCCGAGTTCAGCCAGTCGCACCTCGGCGACCGGTCGGTGTGCGCGTCCGGTGAGACGGTTCTCGAACGCGGCGGCGGCGGGACCGCGCAGCAGTTCGCCCGCCTCGCACACTCCCCCGCCGATGATGAACAGGTCGGGGTCGAAGAACGCCGCGATGTCCGCCATGCCGTGCCCCAGCCAGGAGCCGATCACCCGGAAACACTCGAGCGCGGCGGGGTCGCCCTCCTGCGCGGCCGCGGTGATGTGCAGGCCCGTGATGGCGTCCGCCCGTCCGCCGGCGCGGGTCAGGAGGTCGGCGGCGAAACCGGGCGAGACGTTCGCCAGATCCTGCGCTTCGCGGACGAGCGCCCGCCCACTGGCGTAACGCTCCCAGCAGCCGTGGTTGCCGCAACCGCATCGGCGACCGTGCGGTTCGACGTTGAGATGCCCGAATTCGGCGGCCACACCGAACTTGCCGCGATGGAGCACGCCGTCGACGACGATGCCGCCGCCGATCCCGGTTCCGACCGTGAGCACGACGACGGTCTGCCCCGTCCGCCCGGCCCCGAAACGCGCCTCGCCCCATGCCGCGGCGTTGGCGTCGTTCTCGACCACCGTCGGCAGTCCGCACGCCGCTTCGACCACCTCACCGAGAGGCTCGTTGCGCCAGGCCAGATTCGGGGCGAAGAGCACGGTGCTCAGGTCCGCGGCGACGAAGCCGGCCGCGCCGATGCCGACCGCCTGCACCGGGTGGGTGTCCGCCAGTTCGCGGACGAGTTCGGCGATGACGTTCTCGACACGGCGCGCATCGTGGGACGGGGTGTCACGACGCACCATCCGGTGGATGACTCCTTCGGTGTCGACCACGCCGGCTGCGATCTTCGTGCCACCCACGTCGATGCCAATTGTCAGAGCCATGTCTCGTGTCCTCTTCAAATCTGCGAGTGAGGGGTGTCACGCTGACAGTAGAGGACCTTTGGATTTTCATCAATACACACTTCCGTCTTTTCGAGAACAAAGCCTGCTCGCCTCCAAGTGGACAAGCACTGTGATCTAGGCCATAGTTCTTCCTCGTCGGTACCTGCCGACACACCCCTAACACTCGGATCGTCCGGCACGTTCCTGCCGGTGGAGGGATTCATTTCTCATGGCAACAATCACGTACGACCGCGCGACCAGGCTCTTTCCCGGCTCGGACGTCCCCGCGGTCGATCAACTCGACCTGCACATCGAGGACGGCGAGTTCCTCGTCCTCGTCGGCCCGTCCGGCTGCGGCAAATCCACCTCGCTGCGAATGCTCGCCGGACTCGAGGACGTCGACGGCGGGCAGATCCTGATCGGCGGCCGCGACGTCACGCATTCCGAACCCAAGGACCGCGACATCGCGATGGTCTTCCAGAACTACGCGCTGTATCCCCACATGACCGTCGCGGAGAACATGGGCTTCGCCCTCAAACTCGCGGGTACCGACAAGTCCGAAATCCGCAGGCGCGTGGGGGAAGCCGCCGACATGCTCGACCTCGGCGCCTACCTGGACCGCAAACCCAAGGCCCTCTCCGGCGGCCAGCGACAGCGGGTGGCGATGGGCCGCGCCATCGTCCGGCAACCCCAGGTATTCCTGATGGACGAGCCGCTGTCGAACCTCGACGCGAAACTCCGGGTGCAGACCCGCACCCAGATCGCCCAGCTCCAGCGCCGACTCGGCACCACCACCGTCTACGTCACCCACGACCAGGTCGAGGCCATGACGATGGGCGACCGGGTCGCCGTCCTCAAGGGCGGCGTGCTGCAGCAGTGCGCGTCCCCTCGCGAGCTCTACCGCCGGCCCGCAAACGTCTTCGTCGCGGGATTCATGGGTTCACCGTCGATGAACCTGTTCACCGTGCCCGTCACCGACGGCGGGGTGCAGATCGGTGACCAGCTGGTTCCCGTTCCCCGCGACGCCCTGACCGCGGCGGGCGGGCGTGAGGTGATCTTCGGGATCCGGCCCGAGCATGTCGAGATCGCCGACTCCGGCGGACTGAAACTCGAGATCGACGTCGTCGAGGAACTCGGCTCCGAGGCATTCGTGTTCGGCCGCACCACGGTCAACGGCCGGGTCGAGAGCCTGGTCGCACGGGTCGACTGGCGGAACCCACCCGAAAAGGGCCAGGTCGTGCACGTCCGCGTCGACGAGGCACACGCGCACCTCTTCGCCACCGACGCGGCGGGCGAGCGTCTCGTGCGCTGACGTCAGAGTTCCGGAGGGCGGGCGGTCGAGCCCCGAACCACCAGGTGGGTCGGGAGCACGACCGCCCGTTCCGCAGGTTCCCGTCCGCTGAGTAGTTCCACGACCACCCGGCCGGCCGCCGCGCCCTGTTCCCCGACCGGCTGCCGCACCGTGGTCAGGTCTGCCAGCTCGGCCGTCGGGTGATCGTCGATCCCGATCACCGACATCCCGGCCGGAACGGGAACCCCCGCACGTCGCAGCGTGCGCAACGCTCCGACGGCGACCTCGTCGGAATGGCAGAACACTGCGGTGGGCACCTCGGCACGGCTGAGCAGCAGTTCCATGCCGCGCTCACCGCCCTCGATTCCCCAGGGAACTGTCGCCGTGCAGTCGTCGTCGAGTCCGGCGTCGGCGAGAGCGGCATGGAACCCCGCCACCCGGGCGATGTCGCCCTCCCAGTACTGACCCTCCGGGTCCACGGTGCGGATCATTCCGATCCGGGTGTGGCCGATCCTGATCAGGTGCCCGACGGCCTGACGCGCGGCCAGCTCGTCGTCGATCCGGACGGACGGGAACTCGCCGGCGTGCGCGCCGATGACGACCACGGTCACATCCATCTCCTCGAGCCGCGCCCGCTCCGGCCCGGTGAGAGGAAACGCCACGGCGATGACGGCATCGACCTTGCGGCGCAAGGGAAGCCGTTCGAAGAACGATTCGCGCTGGGACGACTCCTCGAGGCAGTACAGCAACACGTCCAGGTCCGCGGCGCGGAGTTCGTGTTCGATGCCGGCGAGAATCCGCGAGTAGAACCAGGCGTCGATCCACGGCACCACGACGGCCACCCGGCCCGTCGCGCCACCCGACAGCTTCGACGCCTCGGGTGAGATGACGTACGCCAACTCGTCGGCGGCCCTCTGAATTCGCAATCGGGTCGCCTCGGAGACGCCGCGTTCGCCGCGCAACGCGCGCGAGACGGTGGCGATCGAGACGCCGGTGCGGCGCGCGACGTCGGCCATGTTGACGGACTGCTTGGGGATCACGTTCCCACAGTAAGCGAGCAACGCAAATATTTGCGTTGAATCCTCACAGAATCCGTGGCGCTGAAGTGCGCAAAAGAAATCTCACTACTCGAGTTGACAGGCCCCTGTGACGTGCCTCACGCTCTTTACGCAAACGTTTACGCATCACATTCCCCCATCCCATCCCCCACCGAGGAGATTCGATGACCCAGTCCGTGGAGTCGACCGCAACCACCGTCGCGAGCCGGCACCCAGAAGCCTGGTGGAAGACGGCCGTCGTCTACCAGGTCTACATCCGCAGCTTCGCCGACGGGAACGGCGACGGCATCGGCGACCTCACCGGCTTGCGTTCCAAGCTGCCCTACCTCGCCGACCTCGGCGTCGACGCCGTGTGGATCAATCCCTGGTACCCGTCGCCGATGGCGGACGCCGGCTACGACGTGGCCGACTTCCGTGACATCGAGCCGTCGTACGGCACGCTCGCGGAGGGGGAGGCGTTCATCGCCGAGGCCCACGAGCTGGGGATCCGCGTGATCCTCGACATCGTGCCCAACCACACCTCCAGCGAGCACCGCTGGTTCGAGGCCGCCCTCCGCGACGAGCCCGGGGCACGCGACCGGTACATCTTTCGCCCGGGCCGCGGTCCGGCAGGCGACGAGCCGCCCAACGACTGGCAGAGCGCGTTCGGCGGTCCCGCATGGAGCCGCCTGGACACCGGCGAGTGGTACCTGCACCTGTTCGCTCCCGCCCAGCCCGACCTCAACTGGGAGCACCCCGAGGTCCGGGCGGAGTTCGAGGACATCCTGCGCTTCTGGTTCGACAAGGGCGTCGACGGTTTCCGGATCGACGTCGCCCACGGCCTGGCCAAGGATCCCGCACTCCCCGATGCCGGTGAGCGCCTTCCCGGTTCGCAGCACACCGACCCCCACCCCGCGTGGGATCAGGATGCCGTCCACGAGGTGTACCGGGGCTGGCGGGCCGTCGCCAACACCTACGCCGACCGCGTCTTCGTCGCCGAGGCCTGGGTGCCCGGCAACGACCGCCTGGCCCGGTACCTGCGCCCCGACGAGCTGCACACCGCGTTCCAGTTCGACTTCCTGCGAGCCCCTTGGCGTTCTGTGAGCATCCGCGCCGTGATCGACGACGCGCTCGAGCAGGCGGCCACAGTCGGCGCACCCGCCACGTGGGTGCTCTCCAACCACGACGTTCCCCGCACCGTCACCCGCTACTCGCGCTCACAGCCCGACCACCTGGTCGAAACCGACTGGGAGCGGGCCCGCTGGGCGCTCGAGGAACCGAACCACGAACTGGGTCGGCGTCGTGCCCGCGCGGCCGCGCTGCTGCAGCTGGCGTTGCCGGGCACCGCATACATCTACCAGGGCGAGGAACTCGGACTGGAAGAGGTCGAGGACCTTCCCGACGAGGTCCGGCAGGATCCGACGTGGTTCCAGACCGGTTTCACCGACCGCGGCCGGGACGGCTGCCGGGTTCCGATCCCGTGGTCGAACGACGCAGTGCCGTACGGCTTCTCCCCGTTCGACGCGGAGGAGGACACGTGGCTTCCGCAGCCGGGGCACTGGGCCCCGCACACCGCGGAAGCGCAGGCCGGCCACCCCGAGTCGTTCCTCACGCTGTACCGCGAGGCGCTCGAACTGCGACGAGAATTCTTCGACACCCCGCATGCCGTCGAGTGGCTCGACACTCCCCGCGACGTGCTCGCGTTCACCCGCGGCACAGTGCAGTGCTGGGTGAACACCGGCGCCGAACCGATCACACTGCCCGAAGGACTGACCGTCGTACTCGGTTCGGTCGCCGACATCACCGGCGGAGTTCTCCCGTCCGACGCCGCGGTGTGGCTGTCGGAACCGGGCGCGGGTGAATCACGATGAAGCGCGTCGCCGCCTGCGCGGTGGCCGTCGGCGTCCTATTCGCGGCGACGTCCTGCGCCGATCAGGGCCTCGACGCCGCCGCGCAGGCGGAGAAGGAGAACCTCGACGGCCGCGGACCCATCACCTACGTGCAGGGCAAGGACAACTCGAACGTCATCCGGCCGCTGATCGACGAGTGGAACGCCACCCATCCCGGGGAGGAGGTGACGTTCAAGGAACAGTCCGACCAGGCAGACCAGCAGCACGAGGACCTGGTGCAGCACTTCCAGTCCCGCGACTCCGGGTACGACGTCGCCGTCGTCGACGTCGTGTGGACCGCCGAATTCGCGGCCCGCGGATGGCTGCAACCGCTCGAGGGCCCGATGGCGATCGACACGTCCGGCCTGCTTCCCGCGACGGTCGCGGGGGCCACGTACGGGGACGTCCTGTACGCGGCCCCGCAGACCAGTGACGGCGCCCTGCTCTACTACCGCACCGACCTGGTGGATCATCCGCCCGCCACCTGGGACGAACTCCTCGGCGCGTGCGGGACGGCACAGCACGCCGGAATCGGCTGCTACGCCGGGCAGTACGCCAAGTACGAGGGGCTGACCGTCAACGCGTCCGAGGCCATCAACACCGCGGGCGGGTCGATCCTCGGACCGGACGGCGTGACCCCGACGATGAACACCCCGGAAGCCAAGGCGGGCCTCCAATCGCTCGTCGACGCCTACCGTTCGGGTGCCATCCCCCGCGAGTCGGTCACGTTCCAGGAGGAGCAGGCACGGCAGGCGTTCCAGAGCGGCGACCTGCTGTTCATGCGCAACTGGCCGTACGCGTACAGCCTGATGGACGGTCAGGGCAGTTCCGCAGTGTCGGGCAAGTTCGCGGTGGCGCCGCTGCCGGGGAAGAGCGGACCCGGTCACTCGACACTCGGCGGGCACAGCGCCGCGATCAACGTGTACTCCGAGCACAAGGCGACCGCCTCGGACTTCCTGAAGTTCTTCCTGGAGAAGAAGTCACAGGCATTCTTCCTGTCGCAGGGATCGCTCGCCCCCGTCCGCGCCGACGTCTACGACGACCCGGAACTGATCGAGCAGTACCCGTACCTCCCCACGTTGAAGACGTCGATCGAGAACGCCGTGACCCGGCCGGTCACCCCGTTCTATCCCGCGGTCACCCGGGCCGTGCAGAACAACGCCTACGCCGCGATCAAAGGCGAGAAGACGGTGGACCAGGCCGCCGCCGACATCCAGTCCGCGATCGCCGCGGCCGGGTCCTAGAGGAGACAGCCGATGACCGTTCACGAACTCTCACTCGAGAAGACGCCCGCTCCCCCACGTCGGGACGGCGCGAGATCCGGCGAACCGCAGGGCGCGCGACCGCGGAAGGGCCGCAGCAAGGCGGCGATGTTCCTGATCCTGCCGACCATGATCCTGCTGGGCATCGTCGTTCTGTACCCGGTGGTCAGTGCCATGGTGATGTCGCTGTTCAAGGACCCGACGATCGATCCCGCCACCGGCAAGTTCGTCGACCAGGGTTTCGCGGGTCTGTCGAACTACACGCACTGGCTGTTCCAGCGGTGCACCGACACGACCGGAGCGTCGGTGTCCTGCCCCGGCGGCACGCTGGGGTCGCTGTTCTGGCAGTCGATGTGGGTCACCGTGTTCTTCACCGTCGTCACCGTCGCCATCGAGGTCGCGCTGGGACTGTGGTTCGCCACCATCATGAACCGGGCGTTCCGCGGTCGGGCACTGCTACGCACCAGCATTCTCGTGGCGTGGGCCATCCCGACCGCCGTCACCGCGAAGCTGTGGTACTTCGTCTTCGCCTACGACGGCATCGCCAACAAACTGCTCGGCACGGAAATCCTGTGGACCGGTGACACGTGGCCCGCCCGGTTCGCCGTCGTGATCGCCGACGCCTGGAAGACCACACCGTTCGTGGCGTTGCTGATCCTCGCCGGACTGCAGATGGTGCCCGCCGAGGTGTACGAGGCGGCGCGGATGGACGGCGCCAATGCGTGGCAACGATTCCGGTCGATCACATTGCCCCTCATCAAGCCGGCCATCCTGGTGGCGGTCCTCTTCCGGGTGCTCGACGTCCTGCGGATCTACGACCTCCCGGCGATCCTCACCGGCGGCGGTGGCGGCGACGGCACCGCCACCACCACGCTGTCGATCCTGGTGATCGACCAGATGCGCCAGGGATTCAACAGCGCGTCCGCCCTCTCCACGATCACGTTCCTGTTCATCTTCGCCGTCGCCTACGTACTGGTGAAGGTGATGGGCGTCAACGTGATCGACACCCAAGAGCAGCAGCGAAAGGCCTGATCCATGTCCACAGCAGTCGTCACACCGGGGATCCCCCGTGCCGCGGTGGCACGCCGGCACCGGGCACCGTCGCTCGCCTCCATCCGCGCCTACCTGGGCCTGGCGGTGATCGTCGTCTGGGGTCTGGCCCCGGTCTACTGGATGGTGGTCACCGCCTTCCGCCACTCCGACTACACGTTCGACACCACCCCGTGGCCCACCCACGTCACGCTGGAGAATTTCGCGAGCGTGTTCTCGACGGAGGCGGGCAACCACTTCGCCAGGGCACTCGTCAACAGCACGATCATCGGCGCCGTCACCACCGCGATCGGTCTGGTCGTCGGAGTCGGCACCGCGTACGCGCTGGCGCGACTGCAGTTCCGGGGAAAGCACGTCGTTCTCGGAATCATCCTGGCGGCGTCGATGTTCCCGGGTGTCGCCGTCCTGACACCGCTGTTCCAGCTGTTCACGTCGATGGGCTGGTTCGGCACGTACCAGGCGCTGATCATCCCGAACATCTCGTTCGTGCTGCCCCTCACCATCTACACCCTCACCGCGTTCTTCAAGGAACTGCCGTGGGAACTCGAGGAGGCCGCCCGAATCGACGGGGCCAGCAGGCGGCAGGCCTTCCGAATGGTGTTGCTACCCTTGGCCGCGCCGGGACTGTTCACCACCGCGATCCTCGCGTTCATCGCGTCGTGGAACGAGTACCTGATCTCCAGCCAGCTGTCCAACGACGTGACCCAGCCGGCCACCGTCGCCATCGCACAATTCGCGGGCAGCAAGCCGCACGAGGAGCCGTTCACGTCCGTGATGGCAGCGGGAACGGTCGTGACCATCCCGCTCGTCATCATCGTGCTGCTGTTGCAGCGGCGCATCGTGTCCGGCCTCACCGCCGGCGGCGTCAAGTAGCCCTGCGGCTCCGCCGCCCGTGAGTACTTATTAACCGCCCGCGGTTAATAAGTACTCACGGGTGCAGGTCGGCCCGGTACTGCCTCGGCGTCTTCCCGAACCACCGCCTGCAGGAACGGTTGAGGGTGCTCTGTTCGGTATAGCCGAGGAGTCCCGCGATCTGGCCGAGATGAAATCCCGGTTCGGCGAGGTATCTCGCCGCCTGGGCGCGACGTTCCCGTTCGATGAGGTCCTGGCATCGCACACCCTCCTCGGCCAGCCGCCGTTGCAGCGTGCGCGGATGCATCGACAGTTGGTCGGCGATGGCCTCGGCGCTGCAGTGGCCGGTGGGCAGCAGACGCCGGGCCAACTCGGCCACGCGTTCGGACAGCGCCGCGGTGCTCGGCAGGTAATGCGTTTCCAGGTATTTCGTGGCGATGCGCCGGGTCTCCGGATCTGCGCTGTCGATCCGCCGGTCCGCCAGGGCTCGGGGCAGTTCGAACCCGCACCACGTCTGACCGAACAGGACGGGGCAGTCCAGCGCGCCGCGGTAGGCGGCGTCCGACCCGAGTTGGTCGTGCACGAACGAGATCAGCGAGGGACGCGCGTCCGGGCCGCCGAGTAGCCGAAGGATGCGGACGCCGTTGGCCATCGCCAGCTCGTATCCCTGAGGCAGATAGGGCAGCGACGGTTCCGTCATCTCGTAGACGAACCGGACGTCGCCTGCGGTGCGCGGCTCGACGGTCAGCTTCAGGGCGGGCGAGTGCACGTAGAAGTAGCGAGCGATCGCCTCGAATGCGCCGTGCACGGTCTGGGCGTTCCGCGCGATCACGGCGACGGGCCCGAGGATGTCCAGGCCCTGCCAGTGCGAGAGCCGGAGCCCGAAGTCCGGGCAGCCCAGGTCGGCGGCGCCGGCCTCCAGCACGTGCACGACCGCCTCGAACGACACGAACGCGTCCTCCTCGTGCTCGACTCCCGGCGGGATGTGGAAGCGCGCGAGGGACGACTCCGGGTCGGCGCCCAGCTCCCGCATCAGGTCGCCGTACCCCCAGAGGTTCGTGGCCCGGATCAGACTTCCCACGGGGTCAACTCTCCTCTCGCCGGAAACGATGTCGGGAAATGCTAAAAGCATGTCCGAAAGTGTCAAGACCTGTGACGTGGCACACAGTCATTCTGTTTGTACCCCATCCTGCGAACCCAGCAGGCAGAAGCGCGAGGAAGCCATGAGCACGACACATTTCGACGTTCTGATCATCGGTGCCGGACTGTCCGGCATCGGAACGGCCTGCCAGGTGACGGCCGAGTTCCCCCACAAGACCATCGCGGTGCTGGAGCGCCGCGAGCGGCTGGGCGGTACGTGGGACCTGTTCCGCTACCCCGGTATTCGTTCCGACTCCGATATGTTCACGTTCGGCTACAAGTTCCGGCCGTGGCGTGACTCGAAGGTGCTCGCGGACGGTGCGTCGATCCGCCGGTACATCGCGGACACCGCGCGGGAGTTCGGCATCGAGGACAAGATCCGTTACGGGCTGAAGATCGTCGGGGCGGACTGGTCGACGGCCGAGGAACGCTGGACGGTGACCGCCCTGCACGAGGCGACCGGCGACATCCGCACCTACACCTGCGGGTACCTGGTCAGCTGCACCGGCTACTACGACTACGACGCCGGCCACCTGCCGGACTTCCCGGGCACGGACCGATTCCGGGGCCGGTGCGTCCACCCACAGCAGTGGCCGGAGGACCTCGACTACACGGGTAAGAAGGTCGTCGTGATCGGGAGCGGCGCCACCGCCGTCACCCTGGTCCCGTCGATGGCCGGCGATGCAGAGCACGTGACCATGCTGCAACGCTCGCCGTCGTACATCTTCTCGATCCCCGCCCTCGACAAGATCTCCGAGGTGCTGGGCCGATTCCTGCCCGCCGAGTGGGTGTATTCGTTCGGCCGCAAGCGCAACATCGCCCTCCAGCGCGGGCTCTACCTGGCGTGCCGACGGTGGCCGCGGCAGATGCGTCGATTCCTGCTCTGGCAGGTACGACGACGCCTCGGCCCCGGATTCGACATGAGCCACTTCACGCCGAACTACATGCCGTGGGACGAACGCCTCTGTGCGGTGCCGGACGCGGACCTCTTCACCGCGCTCTCGTCGGGAGACGCGTCGATCGTCACCGATCACATCGACACGTTCACCGATAAGGGCATCCTGCTGAAGTCGGGACGGGAATTGGAGGCGGACGTCGTCGTCACCGCCACCGGCCTGAAGATCCAGATGCTCGGCGGAATGGAACTGTCCGTGGACGGGCAGCCCCGTCCGCTGCACGGTCAGATGACCTACAAGGGCGTGCTCGTCGAGGGAATCCCCAACCTGGCCTGGGTTTTCGGCTACACCAACGCGCCGTGGACCCTGAAGTCCGATATCGCGGGCGCCTACCTGTGCCGGCTGCTCCGGTACATGGACGAGGGCGGTCACACCGTCGCGACGCCCCGCGACGTCGAGAACTCCGCGATGGACATCGGCATGCTCGACCAGTTGCAGTCCGGGTACGTGCAGCGCGGCAAGGACGTCATGCCCCGCCAGGGGTCCACGGAGCCGTGGAAGGTTCTCATGCACTACGAGAAGGACTCCACGATGCTCCTCGACGACCCCGTTCACGACGGAATTCTGCAGTTCGGCGCGCCGGCATGAGTAACGTCAGCCGGGGTGCCATCCGGGCCTGCCTGCGCAGCGCACGCCCACTGTTCGCGTCCCACCGCGTGCCCGTCGGGGCGAAGCGCCTCATGGTCGAGATGGTGACGGCCGCCGCCCGCCCACCGCGTGGCACCCGGTTCGAGCGCGACACGGTCGCCGGCGTCCCCGTTGTGCGGGTGCGGCCGGCGCACACCACCGGGGGGACGCTGATCTACCTCCACGGCGGCGGATACGCCCTCGGAAGCGCGAAGGGGTACCGCGGCCTGGTCGCGCACCTCGCCGCAGCCGCCGGGACGACGGCGGTGATCCCCGACTACTCACGCTCGCCGGAATCCCGCTACCCGATTGCCCTCGAGGAAATGGTCGCGGTCTACTCCCGGCTACTCGACGACGGCCTCGACGCGGACACCACCGTCGTCGCGGGGGATTCCGCCGGCGGCGGACTGACGCTGGCGCTGGCGACGGCACTGCGTGATCGTGGCCTCCCCGCCCCGTCCGCGCTCGGCCTGATCTGCCCGTGGGCCGACCTCGCGATCGACGTCGACAGGTCGCGACCGGTGCTGCGCGATCCCCTCATCCTGCCGTCCATGACGGCCGAATGGGCCCCGCGCTATGCCGGACAGCACGATCCGAGATCGCCCGGCATCTCCCCGGTGTACGGCGACATGACGGGTCTGCCGCCGATCGTCATGCACACGGCCGGCGACGATCCGATCTCCGTCGACGCGGAGAAGATCGAAGCAGCCGTCGCCGCTGCGGCGGGCGTCCTCCACCATCGCCGGTTCGACGACCTGTGGCACGACTTCCACCTCCAGGTCAGCCTCCTCGCCGAGGCACGCGAGGCGGTCACCGACCTCGGCGCGGCACTGCGCCGTCACATCCAGGAAATTCACCCCGACACAGCAAAGGTTGCATCCACATGAGCACGTTCGAAGGAAAAGTCGCCGTCGTCACCGGAGCAGGATCCGGCATCGGCCGGGCCCTCGCCCTCGATCTCGCGAAGAGGGGCGCAAGGCTCGCCCTCTCCGACGTCGATACCGTCGGACTCGCCGACACCGTCCGCCAGGCCAAGGCGCTGGGCGCGGAGGTCAGGTCCGACCGAATCGACGTCGCCGAACGGGAAGAGATGCTGGAATACGCAGACTCCGTCGTCACAACGTTCGGCACGGTCCACCAGGTCTACAACAACGCCGGCATCGGCTACAACGGCAACGTCGAGAAGTCCGAGTTCAAGGACATCGAGCGGATCATGGACGTCGACTTCTGGGGCGTCGTCAACGGGACCAAAGCCTTTTTGCCACATCTGATCGCGTCCGGCGACGGGCACGTCGTCAACATCTCGAGCCTGTTCGGGCTGATCGCCGTGCCGGGCCAGAGCGCCTACAACGCCGCGAAATTCGCCGTGCGCGGCTTCACCGAGTCGCTGCGGCAGGAGATGCTGATCGCCAAGCACCCCGTCGAGGTGACGTGCGTGCATCCCGGAGGCATCAAGACCGCCGTGGCCCGCAACGCCACTGTCGCCGAGGACGAGGACGCACAGACCTTCGCGGACTTTTTCGACAAGCGGCTGGCCCTGCACTCGCCGGAGATGGCCGCGAAGACGATCCTCGACGGAGTCCGCAAGGGGAAAGCCCGGGTGATCATCGGCTGGGAGGCGAAGGCCCTCGACGTACTGGCCCGCGTCATCGGGTCGTCGTATCAGCGGGTGGTCGCCACCGGCTTCGCGACCTTCATGCCGTGGATGAAGTAGGCGACTGCCGGGGTCGTCCTAGGACGCCAGGATCTTTGCCTTCTCGGCGTTGAATTCGGCTTCGGTGAGCACACCTTGCGCTCTGAGTTCTCCGAGATCCTTCAGAGCGGCGATCCGGTCGACGCTCCCTCCTCCCGCGGAGGGGGTGGGGGCGGCCTGCGGCGGGGGTGCCTGGGCGTAGGCCGGGGCCTCGTTCTGCGGGGCTTGCGGTTGCTGCTGTGGTTGCTGTTGCGGTTGCTCTTTCGCCGCCCACCGTTGACCCTGGCGTCGAGACACTCGATTCGACACGGACGTCGCGGTTCCGGCGATGACGGCGGTGCGGGCGATCCCGCGGAGGAGTCCGGGCATGATGTTGTCCTCGGTTTCAGTTTCTGGCTTCGAGCGCGTCGAGTGACGCCAGGATGCCCTGCACAGGGATACGGCCCGATGCCACGAGCTGCGCTCCGCTGCGACGCAGGGCGGTTGCGAGCGGTGCGGCCCAACTGTTCTCGTAGACCAGTACCGCGGCCGAGGCACCCGGCTCGAGCACGGATCCGGCGTCGGCGATGTCCGTCAGGTCGAGCAGGCCGGTCGAGGCCTCGGCGAAGAGCGACACATCTATATCGCCCACGAGTCCGACGTCGACGACGTCGATCGCCACGACGGAACCGTCCGTTTCCTTGCGAAGGAAGACCAGGTCGAGCACTCGCACGGTGCCCTGCTCGACGAGTTCGCGGAGGATCGCCAGCGCTGATCCGTCCGGTCTTCGGTCGGCAGGGAACTCCACCACGAGATAATCGATGGGCCCGCTATCCTCCGGGTCGATATCGTTCACCGGAAAACCTCTCTTCGTACATGCCGAGGGGATCCGCGGATGTCACCCCGGATCAGGGCTCGGTCACAATAATCCGGGATCCCCCACGAGAATTCCGGCCATTCTCCGAGCATAATCCGGTTCGAGACCGTCTCACGAGCTTTCACCCTGTTCGGATGATTTTCGGGGCGTGCCTCCATGCGACGCTGAGACCGACCTTCCCCAGCGGCAGCTCACGGAAGTGTTCACCGAAGCGAGCCTCGAGATGCCCCAGGAAAGGCCGTCGTGAGTTCAGGCAAAGAGTCGGTCGCGGTCGCCGGGTCCGGTCTGGTGCTCACGGTGCTGGCGTCCAGCCAGTTTCTGATGACATTGGACAGCTCCGTGATGAACGTGTCCATGGCGACGGTCGCGTCGGATCTCGGGACCACGATCACCGGCATCCAGACGGCCATCACGTTGTACACGCTCGTCATGGCGACGCTGATGATCACCGGCGGCAAGATCGGCACCATCATCGGTCGGCGCAAGGCGTTCGCACTCGGCCTGATCGTCTACGGCGCGGGCTCGCTCACCACGGCGCTGTCCCCCAACCTGGCGGTGCTGCTGATCGGATGGTCCCTGCTGGAAGGGATCGGCGCCGCGCTGATCATGCCCGCGATCGTCGCCCTCGTCGCGGCGAACTTCGCGGCCGAAAGGCGTCCCGCCGCCTACGGTCTGGTGGCCGCGGCGGGTGCGATGGCAGTTGCCGCCGGACCCCTCATCGGCGGTGCGGTGACCACGTTCGCGTCGTGGCGGTACGTCTTCGCCGGCGAGGTGGTGATCGTCCTCCTCATCCTGCTGGTGCTCCGACGCATCAACGACGTTCCACCGGCGAAGGTGCGCCTCGACCTGGTCGGATCGGCGCTGTCGGTGGTGAGCCTCGGGATGATCGTGTTCGGCGTCCTCCGCTCGAGCGAGTGGGGCTGGGTGCAGGCCAAGCCCGGCGGCACCGCGATCGCGGGACTGTCGCCGGTCGTGTGGCTGGTGCTGGGTGGTCTCCTGGTGCTCTACGGGTTCCTGCGGTGGGAAGCCCATCTCGCCGACACCGGCGGCGAGCCGCTGATCGACCCCCGACTGCTGCGGAACCGTCAACTCGCCGGCGGGCTCAGTATGTTCTTCGCCCAGTTCACCGTCCAAGCGGGCGTGTTCTTCACCGTCCCCCTTTTCCTGTCCGTGGTGCTCGAACTCGACGCGCTCCAAACCGGGATCCGGCTCATCCCGCTGTCCGTGGCACTGCTGCTGGCCGCTGCCGGGATCCCCAAACTCCGGCCCGAGGCCAACCCGCGCAGGGTGGTCCGGTTCGGTCTGGCGTCCATGATCGTCGGCATCCTGTTCCTCGTGGCCGGGATGGACCCCGGGGCCAACGCCGGCGTCGTGGCCGTTCCGATGCTGCTGATGGGGCTCGGACTCGGTGCACTGGCCTCCCAACTCGGCGCCGTCACGGTCTCGGCCGTCCCCGACTCGCAGAGCGCCGAGGTCGGCGGGCTGCAGAACACCGCCACCAACCTCGGCGCGTCCCTGGGGACGGCGCTCATCGGATCGGTGCTCATCGCGACCCTGAGCACCTCGATCGTCGCGGGGATCCAAGCCGATCCCGACGTTCCGCAGTCGGTCCAAGAGCGGGCGACCACCGAACTGGCGAGCGGTGTCCCGTTCCTCTCCGACACTCAACTGGCGGCGGCCCTGGAGGAGGCGTCGGTACCCGACGCCACCGCCCAGGACATCCTCGACATCAATTCCGACGCGCGACTCGAGGCACTCCAGGTGGCGTACGCCGTCACCGCACTCCTCGCCATCACGGCGTTGTTCTTCACCGGGCGGATCCCCCGCACCCCCGTCGGCTCCCCCGAACGAAAGACTGCGCCCGACCCCACTGACCGCCGCAGCTCGTAGGACTTTGCCCCGTCGCCGTCCGGTGGCAGCATTCTCCCCGTGACTTTCGCCCATCGTTTGCGTCCCCGTCTCGTCGAAGAACGAGCGTCGGTGTCGCCGCTCGAGCTGTTCTTCGACCTCGTCTTCGTGTTCGCCCTCACCCGCGTCACCGATCTGATGGCCGAGGACCCCACCGGGGTGAACCTGCTGCGCGGCGCACTGGTGATGGCCGTCCTGTGGTGGAGCTGGGTGGGGTACGCCTGGCTCTGCAACCTCGTACGCGCCGACGAGGGCATCGTGCGGGTGGTGATGTTCGGCGCGATGGGCGCCATGTTCATCACCGCCCTGACGATCCCCGAGGCGTTCGACGATCTGACCGGCGGACTCGACGGCCCCGTCATCTTCGCCCTCGGTTACTTCGTCGTCCGCCTGCTGCACCTGGTGATGTTCTGGGTGATCAGCCGCACCGACCCCCAACTGCGCGGTCAGGTGCTGCGGTTCGCGCCGAGCATGGTCACCGGCACCGTGTTCCTGCTCATCGCATCGCAGCTCACCGGCACGGCGCAGACCGTGATGTGGATCCTCGCCCTCGCCGGCGACTACATCGGCACACTGATCGGCGGCACCGACTGGCGGTTGCGGTCGATCAGCCACTTCGCCGAACGACACGGCCTCATCATTATCGTCGCGCTCGGTGAGTCGATCGTGTCGATCGGCATCGGCGTCGCGAGCCTGCCGATCTCCTGGGCGATCATCGTCGCCTCGCTGCTGGGACTCGCGGTGTCGGGGCTGCTGTGGTGGTCGTACTTCGACGTCACGTCACTGGCCGTCGAGCACGCCTTCGAGGAGGCAACCGGTGCGCGTCAGATCAAGATCGCCCGCAACTGCTACAGCTTCCTGCACCTGCCGATGGTGATCGGGATCGTGATGCTGTCGCTCGGTCTGAAGAAGATCCTGTCGTACGTCGGCGACGGCAACCATCACCGGCTCACCGACCCGCTGTACGGCTGGCCGCTGATCGCACTGTTCGGTGGGGCGGCGCTGTACCTCCTCGCGCTGGTCGCGTTCAAGGCCTACGCGACGAGGTCGGTCACCGTGCCGCGCGTCGTGACGGCGGTCGTCCTGATCGCGCTCCTCCCCGCCGTCTGGCACATCCCGGCCCTCGCCACCCTCGGCGTGCTCACCGCGGTCCTGCTCGCGATTATCGGATACGAGATGATCCGGTACGACCAGCCCCGCGACGAAATCCGGCACGGCGCGCACCCGTGAGTACTTATTAACCTCCCGCGGTTAATAAGTACTCACGGGCGAAGCAGTCCTGCACGGCGGCGGCACCGAATTACCTCTGAGGCTCGAGATGATCGAGCCGGAGGGATTGATACACCATGACCGACCACTCTCGCGGCCCACGATCACGCAGTCCACTGCGCGGACCGTGGCTGACCTCCGTGTTCGGCCTCGTCCTGCTGATCGGACTTCCGGTCGTCATCGTCACGGGGTTGCTCTCGTACATCGCGTACGGTCCGCAGTTCGGGCAGGCCCGTCCCGGCGACGTCGGGTGGCTGCACCTTCCGTACTTCGCGTGGCCCACCCGGCCGTCGTGGTTGTACCGGCTCACGCAGGGGCTGCATGTCGGGCTCGGACTGATCCTGGTGCCGATCGTGCTCGCCAAGCTGTGGTCGGTGATCCCGAAACTGTTCGTGTTTCCGCCGGTGCGGTCGCCGGCGCAGGCGCTCGAACGTCTGTCGCTGATCGCCCTGGTCGGCGGTGCGCTGTTCGAAATCATCACCGGGGTGCTGAACATCCAGTACGACTACATCTTCGGCTTCGACTTCTACACGGCGCACTACTGGGGCGCGTGGGTCTTCATCGCCGGGTTCGTGACGCACACGATCCTGAAGGTGCCGTTGATGGTGAGGTCGCTGCGTTCCCGGTCGTTGCGTGAAGTGCTGCGCACCTCCCGCGCGGACACGCGCCCCGAACCGCCGGACGAGAACGGCCTCGTGGCCGAAGACCCCACCTCGCCCACGATCAGCCGCCGCGGCGCCCTCGCCCTGGTCGGTGGCGGCGCCGCACTGGTCGCCGTCCTGTCGGTCGGGCAGACCACCGGCGGGTTCCTGCGCAATGCCGCGCTGCTTCTCCCCCGCGGCCGCTCGTACGGCGACGGTCCCAACGACTTTCAGATCAACCGCACCGCCGCAGCCGCGCAGATCACCCCGGAGCAGACCGGCGACACCTGGCGGCTCTCGGTGACGGGTGGCGCGGAAACCGTGCAGCTGAGCCGAAGTCAGCTGCGCGCCATGCCGTCGCACACCGCGACTCTTCCGATCGCGTGCGTCGAGGGATGGTCCACCACCGAGACGTGGACGGGTGTGCGACTGCGTGACCTCGCGGACGCCGCCGGGGTGACCGCGTTCGCGTCGGCGAAGGTGACGTCGCTGGAACGATCCGGGGCGTTCAACCAGGCGGTGCTCACATCCGATCAGGTGCTCGACGCCGCCGCCCTGCTCGCCCTCGAGGTCAACGGCGCGGACCTGTCCCTCGACCACGGCTACCCCGCCCGGATCATCGTTCCCGCCCTGCCCGGCGTCCACAACACCAAATGGGTGCAGGCCATCGAATTCCGGGAGGCGTGAGATGCGCCGATTCGCCCGCTTCTACGGCGCCAACCCGCTACATCTGCTGGCCGTACTGTTCACGTTCGCCCTCGCCGGATATGCGGTGGCGGTGGTCGGTCCGCAGAATCTGTGGGATCAGGACGTGTGGTGGAAGTCGATCGCCGTGTGGTTCCTCGGCGCGGTGATCGCGCACGACCTCGTGCTGTTTCCGCTGTACGCACTCGCGGACCGGTCCCTGACGTCCGGGCTGAACGCGATGCGGGGCAGGAGAACTCCACGACCGCGGTCGGTTTCGGCACTCAACTACATTCGCGTGCCGGCGCTCGCGTCCGGTCTGACGCTGCTGCTGTTCCTGCCGGGGATCATCGAGCAGGGCGCCGACGCGTATCTCGCTGCGACGGGGCTGACGCAGGAACCCTTCCTCGAACGCTGGCTGCTGCTCACCGCCGCGTTCTTCGCGGTGTCCGCCGTCGCCTACGCCATGCGACTCGCCTTGTCCCGCAGGACTGGTGACACGGGGAGCGACCCATGAGGAGAACCGACGTCTCCACGGACCTCCTGATGCGGCGCGCGTCCGCGGGTCTCCCGTGCTGGGTGCGCGACGCCCGGGGGACGCGTCGACCCCTGCCGGTGGGCCGGTGGATGGGCGGGGACGCATCCACCCTCTCCGATCGGATCGCGGACCGCGTGATGCTCACCGGGTGTCACGGCGCCACCGTGGACCTCGGATGCGGACCGGGCCGCCTCACCGCGGCACTCGTCTCGGCCGGTGTCACGGCGCTGGGGGTCGACTCCTCTTTCACAGCAGTCCAACTCACGATCCGCCGCGGCGGCCTCGCTCTGCACCGCGACCTCTTCGCGCCACTTCCGCGGTCCGGACACTGGGACCGGGTGCTGCTCGCCGACGGCAACATCGGCATCGGCGGAGAGCCGGTGCGGATACTGAGCCGCGCGCGAGAACTGTTGCAACCGCACGGAATTGTCATCGCCGAGGTGGATCCGCCGACCACGACAGGAGTTCGTCACGAACTACTGCGCTGGGAGACGGAGCATCTCGCCGGAGAATGGTTCGCCTGGGCGAGTGTGGGTGTCGCGGCGGTGTCCGGGGTCGCCCGCGCCGCCGGACTGAGCGTGACCGATGTTCTGCAGCACGCGAATCGGTACTTCGTGCGGATGGAATGGGCGTAAAGAGCTCCCATCCGCCGGCGAGGTCGCACCGAATACCTAGTGAACATCCACCCACCCCCTTCCTCCGGAAAGGCTGTTTGATCATCATGTCGAACTATCGAAAAGCACTCGTAGCGGCGGCCATCGGCACCCTGGCCCTGACCCCGCTCGCGGCGTGTTCGAGCAACGACTCGAATGCGTCGTCGAATGTGAGCACAGCAGCATCCACGCAACCCGCACCCGTCGCCCAGGTCGACAACCTGACCGGGGTGAGTACCGCCGTCGCACTGGATTCCGGCTTCACCGGTGCCCTGACGACGCTCGGCCTCACACCCGGAGTGGTGGGTACGGCGGCCCTCGCCGACGGATCGGTCAGCTTCCCGATCACCGGCGGCAACGTGAAGTACTGGGAGCCGGGCACGGTTGACCCCTACGTACAGGGCGAGATCATGCACGACGGGAGCGGATTGTCGCTGGCGGCGCCCGGCACCGTCGTCGAACTCACCGATTTCGCGATCGACCCGGGCACGTCGCTTCTCACCGGCGACGTGAGCGTCAACGGTGCGTCCGCGGCCACCGATGCGGTGTTGTTCGATCTCAACGGCCGCACGTTGAAGCCGCTGCAGACAGGCCCGAACGACACCGCGATCCTGCAGGGTACCGAGGTCAAGATCTCGGAGGACGCGGCCGGACTGCTGAACGAGACGTTCAAGACCGACGCCGTGAAGCCGGGGTTGCTGGTCGGAATCGCCACCATCACGATCGCGACCAAGTGACCGTCTGCCCCCGAACGGCACCTCGGATGCGCCGGCCGTCACCAGTTCGTGAACAGCAGATGGTTGACGGCCAGCGCACCGGCGGCCTGCACCGCGAGCCAGAACCGATGGCTTCCGCGCGGCAGGAGTGCGGGGGCGGCGAGAAGCCACACTTCGAACGGCAACCAGATCCGCTCGGTCTCCGCCTTGCTCAACGCGCTCAGATCGGCGATCACCACCGCCGCCAGCGCGGAGAGCACGAGGACGGGAACCGGCGACAGCGCCCGCACCCGCGACCAGGCGAACGCCCGGGGCAGTGCGGCGGGCACCGCCAACCCCACCGCGCAGACGAGCGACGCGAAGTTGGCCCAGCCCCAATAGGCGAAGGGACGATCCGACGCGATGCCCTGGTAGTACCGGTCCTGCACCAGCTGGTAGCCGTCGAACCACCAGAATCCGTACAGCGTGAACACGGCCGCCACCGCGAGCGCACCGGCCAGGGCGCCGACCAGCGGGCGGGCCGTGCGCGCGATCATCAGAACGGCGACCGCCGGGATCGCCATCAGCGTGAGCCCGTAGCTGAGGTAGACACCGAAGCCGAGCAACACACCCGCCGCCACCGCGACGAGCGCGGGCACCGGGACGGTACGAGTCGCCGAGAGGGCCAGCAGGGCGATGCCCCACGCGACCACGCCGGCGAACAGCGCGTCCGCCGACACCGCCACCCAGATCGCGGCGGGTGCGAGGACGAGGAACGGGGCCGCGCGACGAGCCATGGCCTCGTCACCGAGCGCACGGACGGCGACGATCACCGCGGCGCCGGCGCTGGATCCGACCGCGACGCACAGCGCGGACGCCCAGGCGCCGCCGTCGAGTCCGATCCGGTCGAGCCAGACGAACGTCAGGAGCGCACCGGGCGGATGCCCGGACACGTGGGTGGTCCACGAATCGGGCTGCAGGTCCAGGATTCTGTCTGCGAAACCACGCAGCGTCGCCGGGATGTCCGTGACACCAGGAACCTCGTGGAGATACTCGTCGGTCGAGGTCAGGCGCCCGGCGAACCCACGCTGCCAGCCGTCGACCAGCGCGAGCGCCATCGCCCACAGGGCGGACACGAGCCACACTCCCACCGTGAGACGACGCCACGCCAACGTCTGCGCCAGGCCCGGCCCCCACAACACGACCGCCGCCGCGACGGCGACGGCGACCGGCGTCCCCCACCCGACGTGCACGTCGCGGAACCCGAACAGCGGCGCGGCGTCCGCGAAGTCCCGCACACTCGCCGCGGTGCGGTGGACGATGGGGGTGATCGTCTCGTTTCCCAGCCGCGGGACGACGAACGCGACCACCACCAGGATCAGGGCGAGTGCGGCGCCCACGACGTCGCGGTACCGGAAATTCCGCTCCTCGGCGCGCTGCGGGGATCCGATGACGTCATCTCCTTCGGCGAAAGTCGCACTCGCGCCCAGCATAACGACGGAGGATTGACTGCATGACCGCAATGAGTGCACGCGAACCGGCCCGCGCGGACGTCGCCGTGATCGGCGGGAGCGGCTTCTACTCGTTCTTCGACGAGGACGCCGCGGAAGTCGCGATCGACACTCCGTACGGCCGCCCCAGCGCCCCGATCACGGTCGGCGACGTGGAGGGCAGGCGGGTGGCGTTCCTCCCCCGCCACGGCGCCCGGCACGAATTCGCGCCGCACACCATCCCGTACCGCGCCAACCTGTGGGCGCTGCGCACGCTGGGCGTGCGGCAGGTGTTCGCCCCCTGCGCCGCCGGAAGCCTCACCCCCGACCTCGGACCGGGCTCGATGGTCGTGCCCGACCAGTTGGTCGATCGCACCAGCGGACGCACCCAGACGTACTTCGACGGAGGCGGCGTGCACGTCCAGTTCGCCGACCCGTACTGCTCGGACCTGCGCAAGGCCGCCGCCCGGCCGGGCACCGTGGAGGGCGGTGTGCTGGTGGTGGTCGAGGGCCCGCGCTTCTCGACCAGGGCGGAAAGCGTGTGGTTCGCCCGGCAGGGCTGGACCCTCGTCAACATGACGGGCCACCCCGAGGCGGTCCTCGCCCGGGAACTCGAGATCTGCTACGCCACCATCGCTTTGGTCACCGACCTCGATGCGGGAATCGAGGCCGGCGCCGGGGTACGCGCAGTGGACGTGTTCGCCGAGTTCCAGCGCAATCTCGGGTCCTTGAAGACGCTGGTGCGGTCCGCGATCGCCGCCGCCCCCGACGGCCCCTGCGAAGCCTGTCGCGTCCACGAGGGTGTGACACTGCCGATCGAGTTACCATGACGGGAACACGTGTACTGCTCACGGGTGCAGCCGGATTCATCGGCGGTCACGTCCGCGTCGCGCTGATCGAAGCCGGTCACGACGTCGTGGCCGTGGACGCTCTGCTCCCGTCAGCGCACGGTGCCGACGTCGAACCGCCGGACGGTGTGCGACGCGCCGACGTCCGCGACCTTCCCGCTCTGATCGAACTACTGAGGGGTGTGGACGTCGTGTGTCATCAGGCCGCCGTCGTCGGTGCCGGTGTGGACGTGAGCGATGCCCCGGCCTACGCCAGCCACAACGATCTCGGTACGGCGACACTGCTCGCCGCGATGCACGAATCGGGTTGCGAGAAGCTGATACTCGCGTCGTCGATGGTCGTCTACGGAGAAGGCCGGTACCGCAACGGGCGGGGCGAGTTCGTGGAACCGGCCGCCCGCCGGACCGAGGACCTGGCGGCGGGAATCTTCGACGAGACGGATCCCGATACGGGGAAGCCCCTGCAGTGGGCCCTCGTGGAGGAGAACTCGCCACTGCGGCCGCGGAGTCTCTACGCCGCAGGCAAGGTCGCGCAGGAGAACTATGCGCTGGCCTGGGCCCTGGCCACCGGCGGTTCCGTGACCGCTCTGCGCTATCACAACGTGTACGGCGATCGCATGCCGCGGAACACCCCGTACTCCGGCGTGGCCGCGATGTTCCGTTCCGCCCTCGAGAACGGCGACCCTCCGCACGTGTTCGAGGACGGCAGGCAGACGCGGGATTTCGTGCACGTCCACGACGTCGCGGCGGCGAACGTGGCCGCGGTCGAGGCGGCGCTGCCGGGATTCTCGGCGTTCAATGTGTGCTCGGGGCAACCGATCACGATCGTCGAGGTGGCCGCGACGCTCGCGCGTTCGTACGGTGGCCCCGAACCCGTCGTCACCGGCGAGTACCGTCCCGGCGACGTGCGGCACATCGTCGCCGACCCCCGGCTGGCCCGGGAGCGGCTGGGGTTCCGGGCGCAGATCATGCCCGCCGAGGGAATCGCGGCGTTCGCGCACGCTCCCCTGAGGGACGCGGCGCCGGCGGGACCTCCCCGTGTCTGAGCGCGAGCCGATCTCTGCGCGGGACGTCACCGTCGTGATCCCGTGCATGAACGAGGCCGGATCCCTGCCCGGAGTGCTGGCGGCGGTGCCCCGCGACTACCGGACGGTGGTGGTGGACAACAACTCCACCGACGACACCGCCGCGGTCGCTTGGGCGCACGGTGCGTCGGTGGTGCGGGAGCACGTCCCGGGCTACGGTTCGGCCGTGCACGCCGGGGTGCTGGCGGCGCAGACACCGGTGGTCTGCGTGCTGGACGGCGACGGCTCGATGGACGCGGGTGAACTCCGGCGACTGGTCGCCGCGCTGGGCTCGGGAGCCGACCTCGCTGTGGGACGGCGTCGGGCCGATCGACGCGGCACGTGG
Organism: Rhodococcus mengyinensis; assembly: GCF_048381435.1. Lineage (NCBI taxonomy): Bacteria > Bacillati > Actinomycetota > Actinomycetes > Mycobacteriales > Nocardiaceae > Rhodococcus > Rhodococcus mengyinensis. The sequence continues at coordinate 119,173 of NZ_JBLWIT010000109.1, forward strand.
CCGTTGCACAGCAGGATCGGCAACGCCGTCCTCGCCGCACGACTCCGGCGCCGGTACGGGCTGCCGATCCACGACCTCGGGGCGATGAGAGCCGTGCGCAGACAGGACCTCCTCGACTTGGGTGTCGACGACCGCAGGTCGGGCTATCCGCTGCAGCTTCTCGTGCTCGCCGGCCGCGCCCACTGGCGGGTCGTGGAACACGACATCACGTACCGGCCGCGCACCGCCGGCGCGTCGAAGGTGTCGGGTTCGCTGAAGGGCACCGTCGTCGCCGTCCACGACTTCTGGAAGGTGATCGGGTGAGCCTCGACGTCGCAGTACTCGTGGTCGCGAAGGCGCCGGTGCCCGGGTTCGCGAAGACCCGGCTCGCGCGGGACGTCGGCGACGCCCGGGCCGCCGACCTCGCCGCCGCCTCGCTGCTGGACACCCTGGACGCCGTCACCGGTGCGGGTGTCGCGCAGCGGGTGGTGGCGATGACCGGCGACCTCGGCCGGGCGGTCCGGGGCACCGACATCGCCTCGGCGCTGGACTGTTTCACGGTGCTGCCGCAGCGGGGTGAGAATTTCGCGGCGCGATTGGTGAACGCCCACGCCGACACGTTCGACGCGTTCGGCCTGCCGATACTCCAGATCGGCATGGACACACCGCAGGTGACGGCGGTACTGCTCGCCGAATCGGCGGACCTGCTCACCGAACGGAGAGGCCGGTGCGTCCTCGGACTCGCGGAGGACGGCGGGTGGTGGATCCTCGGAGTGCCCGACGCCGTGGCGACGGAGGCGATCGGATCGGTTCCCACGTCGAGTCCGGACACCGGACGCCTCACCCGGGAGGCCCTCCTCGCGGCGGGCGCCGAGGTGCTGTCGCTGCCGACGCTCCGCGACGTCGACTACGCGACCGACGTCGCACCGGTCGCCGCCCTCTGCCCGGAGTCCAGCCACTTCCGCCGTGAGTACTTATTAACCACAGGAGGTTGACAAGTACTCACGGGGCGTTGATGCGGGCGAGCGCGAGATAGAGCGGCTCGGTGGGGTCGAGTTCGATCCCGTTGCGACGGAGGAACGCGTCGAGCACGCCCCACACGAGGGGCGCCACCTGGCCGACGAAGTACTCGGTGTCCGGTTTCGCGGAACCCTTCGACGACTCGAGCCACAGGTCGGTGGTCGAGACCATAATCCCGACCGCGGCGCGGGCGGTGAACCGGACGTCGGAGACTTCGGCGGACACGGACTCGAAGATCGTCGACGCGACGCCGGCCAGCCGCTCGGTGAGGTCGCGCTCGACGTCGAGGGACAGGGCGGATCCCGCGCCGTCCTGTTTCAGCTCGCCGTCCGCCAGGAAGCGGAAGACGTTCGGGTGCTCGGCGACCACCTCGGCGTAGCCGGTGATGGCATGGTTCAGCGCCTCGTGCGGTGTGGTGAGCAGGAAGTTGAACTTGGGCGCCACCAGCTTGTAGACGTCGTGGGTGGTGCGGTCGGCGATGGCCTTGTAGAGGTCGGCCTTGTCGGCGAAGTGCCGGTACAGCCGGGGCTTCGTGGCCCCCGCCTCCTTGGCGATGTCGTTCATGCTCGGGCGTGGGCCGTGCGTGTCGATCACCCGGTAGGCGGCGTCGATGAACTCTTCACGGGCGCGTGCCCGCCGGTCCCACGACCGCGGGGTGTCTGTTTCTGCCACTTCGCCTGGACTCCGAATACTCGTTGGACCGCGTGCCGATACCCAGGGTACGGGACCGTGTTCCGACAACGGCAGTAGTGGTTGACACCGAAGTTCGCCGGTGTGACACTCGACTCGCACAAAACGTAACCGCGGGTAACGCTCATCGTGTCTCGCGGTACCGGCGGCCACGCGGCCGAACGGCGCCCCTCGCCCGAAGCCGACTTCGAGGAGATCACTGATGGCACTGCGGAACGGAAAGAAGGTCGACGCGATCGACGTCGACCCCGGTGACGTGACCCTGCAGGCACGCAACGTGAAGTTCGACTGGTCCCGGACCCCGCTACACTGGATTCCCGGCGAACCGATCGCCTCCCACACGCTCAGCGCGATCAACCTGATCCTCCCCGAGGGGGAGCGGTGGTTCTGCGCGACATTCACCGAGGCGCTCCCCCTGATCAACGACGACCGGCTCCGCGCCGACGTCCGCGGGTTCATCGGGCAGGAAGCGATGCACGCCGAGACCCACAACGTGGTGCTGTACGAGTTCCTGGACGCACACGACGTGGATCCGCGGCCGTTCGTGCTGCAGTCGGAATTCCTCATGCGGAAGGTGCTGGGCCGCAGGGAGATGGGCAGCGCCCGCGCGCAGCGTCAGCAACTCGTCGAACGGCTCGCGTTCATCGGTGCGATCGAGCACATGACGGCGTTCCTGGGCGACTGGATCCTCAACGCGCGCCTCGAGGACTTCGACGCCGACCCGAGCATGACCGACCTCTACCGCTGGCACGGCGCGGAAGAGGTCGAGCATCGCAACGTCGCTCACGACGTCGCCATGTACTTCGGGGTGGGGTACTTCCGCCGCAACCTCGCGATGCTGGTGTCGTATCTCGCGTTTCTGGTGGTGATGACGCGCGGGCTGAAGTTCATCGTGCACGCCGACCCGACCATGCGCGACCGCGGCTACTTCTCGCTGTGGATGGGGCTGTTCGCGGCGATGCGCCGCGGTTCCCTGCCCGGACTGTCGAGCCTGTTCCGGGGCGCGCTCCGATACCTCAACCCCCGGTACTCGCCGCAGGCCGAGGGTGACACGGCGCAGGCGATCGCCTACCTGGCCAAGTCGCCGGCCGCGAGGGCGGCGTAGTGACTCCGACGTATCCGGCACCGACCTCCGTACCGGGTGATCTGTGGGGGAAGCGGCAGCGCGACCCGCTGCTACGTGCCGTCGCCGGTGTCACCACCGCGTACATGCGGTCGCTGCGCTTCCTCTACCGCACCGACCTCACCCCACCGGTCAGCGACGGCGGCCGGAGAATGCTGGTGCGTGAGCGCAGAGTGGTGGCGCACGACGAGAACGTCGTGAGCCTCACGCTGGCCGCCCCCGACGGCGGCGAACTCGACCGGTGGCGGCCGGGCGCGCATCTCGACCTCGAGCTGCCGTCCGGGCGGCGGCGTCAGTATTCCCTGTGCGGCGACCCGGCAGACAGTCGCGCGTACACCATTGCGGTGCGGCGCATTCCCGACGGCGGCGGAGGCTCACTCGAGGTCCACGAACTCCTGCACCCCGGAGCCTCGGTGAAGGTCCGCGGCCCGTACAACGCGTTCCCCTTCGCACTGCCCGGACACGGATCGACCGCCGACGGCCTCCACTTCGTCGCCGGCGGAATCGGGATCACCCCCATCCTCCCGATGGTGCGCCTTGCCCATCGCCTCGGCCTCGACTGGTCGATGGTCTACACCGGCCGTAACCGGGAGTCGCTGCCCTTTCTGGACCAGCTCGCGGAGTTCGGCGACCGGGTGACGGTGCGCACCGACGACGACGGCGGCGGAATACCCAGCGCAGCAGAGTTACTCGGCGCGGTGACCGATACGTCCGCGGTGTACTGCTGCGGACCGATCCCGATGATCGCGGCGATCGACGACGCCCTGCCGCCTGGTGCCGAATTCCACTACGAGCGGTTCTCGCCCCCACCGATCGTCGACGGGCGGCTGTTCGAGGCCGAACTCGCCCGCACCGGCGAGGTGGTCGTCGTTCCCGCCGACCGGACGGCGCTCGACGCGATCTCCGACGTGCGTCCCGGGCTCGCCTTCTCCTGTCGGCAGGGGTTCTGCGGCACCTGTGCCATCCGCGTGGAGCAGGAGGGCCGGACCTCCGGCCAGATGCTGCTCTGCGTCGAACGCACCCAGGGCGAGCGCGTCGTCCTGGATATCTGACAACCCTCCCGAGGAGACGGTTCCTTCATGACACCACTCGACAACAGACACTTCGGGTTCGGCGACATCCCCGACCAGTGGGGCAGGACGATCCTCGTCACCGGCGCGAACAACGGACTCGGGCTCCACGCCGCGACGGCGCTCGCCGGTGCGGGCGCGACGGTCCTGCTCGCGTGCCGCAATCCGCAGACCGGTGCCGCCGCGCTCACCCGGATCCGCAAGGCGGGCAGCGACGCCGAGCACCACCTGATTCCCCTGGACCTCACCGACCTGGCCTCGGTCCGCGACGCGGCGCAGCACGCCTGCGGGGTCGCACCGCGGATCGACGTGCTGATCAACAACGCGGGACTGATGGCCGTTCCCTTCGGCCGCACGGTGGACGGTTTCGAACTGCAGCTCGGCACAAATCATTTCGGGCACTTCGCGCTCACCGGACAACTCCTCCCGGCGCTCCTCGCCGCCCCGGCCCCGCGCGTGGTCACCCTCGCGAGCATCGCACACCGCCGCGGCCGGATCGTGCTCGACGACCTGAACTTCAACCGCCGCAAATACACCCGGATGGGCGCGTACAACCAGTCGAAACTCGCCAACCTTCTGTTCAGCGGCGAATTGGCCAGGCGCAGTGCGGCCGCCGGTCTTCCGCTCCTCTCGGTGGCGACGCACCCCGGCATCGCCGCCACCAATCTCTTCGACTCGATGGTCCCGCCGATCCCGGGGGCTCTCGCCGTGACCCACCTCGGATTGCGGGTGGTCGGCAACGACGAGAAGGACGGCGCGCTCGGACAGCTTTACGCGGCGACGATGCCCGACGTCCGCACGGACGACTACCTGGGTCCGAACCAATTGTTCGGGGTTCGGGGATCGGTGGCGCGCTCGCCGCGCACCGGTGGGGCACGAAACACGAAACTCGCGGCGGCCCTGTGGGAGAAGTCCGTCGAGCTGACCGGGGTGGAGTACTCCCAGCTCGTTCGCGCGTAGCAGGGCCCCTCTGCCTCCGCGCGTACCATCGGAGTGGATGTCGGAGAGAATGACACGCCATCCGTCCACCGTGGCCGACTGGAGCAACGATCGCCGCAAGGCGCGTCTGCACGCGACACGGCTCGGTCACCGATGGCAGAAATTCGGTCGCACCCGGCGCTTCCTCGCCGCGGTCGCGCTCGGGACCGTCCCCCTGCTCCTGGCCGGCGGACAGTACTGGGTGCACGACGTGCAACCCGAACGCGAGCGACTCGCGCTGACCCAGCCACAGATCCACGAGGTATACGACGCGCAGTCGGCCGCCGACCACGACACCGCCGTCGTCGACCTGGTCGGACTGGGAAACAAGGATGCCACCGACACCGCCCGCACCCTGTCCTCGTACGACCGGATCGGGCGGGTATGGGCGGTCCAGTACGACAACGGCGGTATCGACACCAAGGTGATCAGCGAACTGATCGCCACCCGCGCGGCCGACGAGGGCATCGACAACATCGTCCTGTCCGGGCACAGCATGGGCGGCGTCGTCGCACTGGAGGTCGCGCAGCACATCTACGAGGACACGGACGCCAACCTCATCGGAGTGGTGCTCGACTGCACCCCCGTGGACCTGCACGCCGTCCGGGCCGGGAGCCGCGACAGCGGCGAGGACATGCTGAGGTGGATCGGCTGGCTCCCCGGCGCGCGAGAGAGCCGGACGATGCGCCTGCTCGTGGAGACCGCGGCCCGGCAGAGCAGGTTCCTCGACACGAAGTCGGACTGGTATCCGCACGTCGACGTCGACGAGTTCCGCGACGTCGTCGACGAGGTCCTCACCGAGAAGGTCCTGTCGGAGGACGTGGCGAGCAACGGGCTGATCGAATCGCAGTTCAAGACCATCGTCGCGTCCGGTGCGATCGACAACCTGAAGTCGCTGGCGGTGGAGACGGACGACAAGCCGCGGCCCGGGATCGTCTTCGTGCGTCCCCGCGCGGGGTGGAAGGACGCGGTGGTCGACGTCGACTACACGCAGAAGATCCTCGTCGAACAGTCCGGCGGGACCGACGGCAGGCTGCTGGTGGCGAAGCTCGACGGGACCGGTCACGCGAATCCGAACCAGCAACCGGTCGCGTACAACGAGGCGATCGTCGGCCGCATCCTGCCCTTCCTCCAGCCCATTCTCGACGAGCTGTCGGTCACCAGCGACGTCGCGGGCGGCCGGCGGTGACGGCCCGGCCCGGCCACGCCGTCGTGCGCGACTCCCACCCCCGTGCCAGCAGGACCGCCAGTCCCACATACGCCCATCCCGCCAGCACGTCCACGACGTAGTGCTCACCGCCGTAGACCAACACGAACGCCATGGCGAGCGGGTACGCGACCAGCAGCGCCCGCGACCACATGTTCTTCGCGAACGGCCAGAGGGCGACGGCCACGAGCAGGGCGAACGCCGCATGCAGGGACGGCAGTGCGGCGACGGGGTTGCTCTGCGCCTCCAGCCACCGTGTGCTGACATCCGTGGGGACCACACCGAATCCGAAACCGGCGACGCGGCCCACGCTGCCGGAGATCACGTCCCCCTCGGCGGCCAGCCACGGCGGGACGGACGGCAGCAGGATGTAGGTGACCAGGCCGAGATACGACAGCAAGAGCACCCGCCGCATGTACCCCGACCACAGGTCGCGCGAGTACACGTAGAAGACGGCCGCGACCACCCACGGAACGATGAAGTGGCTGGTGTAGACGATTCCCGTGAGCAGAGTCCACCACGGCAGCTCGCCCGTCGGGGGTAGGAGGGTGTCCTGCAACCAGACCGTGGGGATCGCGCCGCCGAAGAGCCAGCTCTCCACGGTCACCAGTTCCTCCGCCCGCACCGGCATCCCGAGTTCGTGGGCGACGCCCCGGCTGAGGTCGTACACGACGAGAGCGGCGATGAGCGGCAACCAGTCCCGCACGACGCGCAGATGGTCCTGCCACGGCCGATCGATCGTGAAGGCGACGAGGCCGGCGACGATCCACGTCGCCTGGTAGATGCGGTCGGTGGGGAGCCCCAGCGTGTAGATCGTGGCGGCCAGCGCGAGCAGGTACGCACACCACACCGCCCACCGGAGGTGCTGCCGCCGCCCGTGAGTACTTATTAACCGCCCGCCGTTAATAAGTACTCACGGGCGCAGCATCCCCATGCCTGCCTGCCCCGGCGGCGAAGCGTGCGGCACCCTCCACCGTCCCGTTGGCCAGAGAGATTGCGCCGTGCCGGAATTCGTTCAGCAGGGCCTGATCCTCGGTGAGTCCCGACTGCTCGAGCAGCGACAACCGGTCCTGCCGCAGGCACACCTGGGGCAGGCCGGCGATCTCGGCGGCCAGCCGGCGGGCCGCGGTGAGGGCCTCCCCCGCCGCGACCTTCCGGTTGATCAGCCCGATACTCAGGGCTTCGTCGGCGTCGACGGGCCGCCCGGTGAGGACGAGATCCATCGCGCGACTTTCCCCGATGAGCCGCGGCAGGCGGACGGATCCGCCGTCGATGAGCGGCACGCCCCAACGTCGGCAGAACACGCCGAGGACGGCGTCCGCACCGGCGACCCGCAGATCGGCCCACAGCGCCAGTTCGAGCCCGCCTGCCACCGCGTGCCCGTCGATCGCGGCGATCACCGGTTTGGACAACCGCATCCGGGAGATGCCCATCGGTGCGTCACCGTCGGGCGCCACCCGGTTCCCGGTCCCGGAACTGATCGCCTTGAGATCTGCTCCGGCGCAGAATGTTCCGCCTTCGCCGTGGAGTACCGCGACCGACGCGTCCTCGTCCGCGTCGAATGCGCGGAAGGCGTCGGCGAGCGCCTCTGCGGTGGGCCGGTCGACGGCATTGCGGACTTCGGGCCGGTTCAGGCTGATCGTCGCGACCGGGCCGTCCTTGCGGACGAGTACCACGTCGGAAGTCATCGAGTGCGCCTTTCCTCGCTGGTGTAGCCGACGCTAGCACCCTTGACGGAAGAACGGAACGGGTGTTCACTCCTTGAATATGGCCTACCGGCGCACACCCGCCGTCCAGGAACGTCTGGACGCTCTCCGCACCACCCTCATCGATTCCGCGATCGGGCTGATCGCCCGCCACGGATACGCCGGGTGCTCGATCTCCGCGGTCGCGGCCGAGGCGGGCGTCGGCACCGGCACCGTCTACCGGCACTTCGCGAACAAGGGCGAACTGTTCGCGGAAGTCTTCCGCATCGTCTGCAGCCGCGAGGTGAGCGCCGCCGTCGAATCCGGCAACGCCGCCCGCGGCGCCGAAGGTCGGTGCGTCGCCGCGGTATCCGCCTCCGTCGGCACGTTCGCCGAACGCGCGCTGCGCGCACCCACCCTGGCGTACGCGCTACTCGTCGAACCTGTCGACCCGCAGGTCGACACCGAACGCCTCCTGTTCCGCGAGTCCTTCCGCGACGCCCTCGCGGTCGCGATCGCCGCCGCCGTCGAGGCCGGGGAGATCCCGGAACAGGACGCGTCGGTGACCGCAGCCTGCATCGTCGGCGCCATCGGCGAAGCGCTGATCCTGCCCCTGGCCCGCGGCGCCGCCGACGGCGCGATCATCCCCGCCCTGCTCACCTTCACCCTTCGATCCCTCGGGAGCCCGACATGAGTGCCACACACGAGGTCGTCAACCAAGCGCCGCCACTGGTCGATTTCGACGCGGCCGATTACCCACCGATCCTCGAAGCGCTGCAACGCGAGGGCGCCCACGACGCGCTCGAGGAACTGCACGACGTCGGACGCCTCGCCGGAAGCGAGGACGCCCAGCGCTGGGGTGATCTCGCCGAGGCGCACCCTCCCGTCCTGCGCACCCACGACCGCTACGGCAATCGCATCGACGAGGTGGAGTACGACCCCGCGTACCACCAGCTGATGACCACCGCAGTCGAGATGGGCCTGCACGGCGCGCCGTGGGCCGACCCGCACCCGCGCGCCCACCTGGTCCGGGCCGCGAAGATGGCCGTCTGGGGCCAGGTCGACGCCGGACACGGTTGCCCGATCTCCATGACGTACGCCGTGGTCCCCGCCCTGCGCCACCACCGTGAGCTGGCGGAACAGTACGAACCGCTGCTCACCGCCCGGGTCTACGATCCGGCGCTGCACCCTCCGCTGACGAAGGCCGGACTGATCGCCGGGATGTCGATGACGGAGAAGCAGGGCGGCTCCGACGTCCGCGCGGGCACCACCCGCGCGGTGCCGCAATCCGACGGCAGCTACCTCCTGACCGGCCACAAGTGGTTCACGTCGGCGCCGATGTCCGACGTGTTCCTCGTGCTGGCGCAGGCCCCCGGCGGACTGTCGTGTTTCTTCCTCCCCCGGGTGCTGCCGGACGGCACCCGCAACCGGATGCACCTGCAGCGCCTCAAGGACAAGCTCGGCAACCATTCCAACGCCAGCAGCGAGGTCGAGTACGACGAGGCGGTGGCCTGGCTGGTCGGCGAGGAAGGCCGCGGCGTTCCGACGATCATCGAGATGGTCAACATGACCCGGCTCGACTGCACCATCGGCACCGCCACCGGCATGCGTGTCGGCACCGCGCAGGCCGCGCACCACGCCGTGCACCGCAGCGCATTCGGCGCCCACCTGGTGGATCAGCCGCTGATGCGGAACGTGCTCGCCGACCTCGCCGTCGAGTCGGAGGCGGCCACGACCGTCGCCCTGTGGCTGGCCGCGCTCACCGACCGGGCGACCGCCGGCGACGAGCACGCGAACACCCTGCGTCGCATCTCGCTGGCGGTCAGCAAGTACTTCGTCTGCAAGCGCGGCCCGATCCACGCCGCCGAGGCCCTGGAATGCCTGGGCGGCAACGGGTATGTGGAGGAATCGCGCATGCCGCGGTTGTACCGGGAGGCTCCCCTGCTGTCGGTGTGGGAGGGATCCGGCAACGTCGCCGCCCTCGACACTCTGCGTGCGATGGCGAAACAGCCGGAGACGCTTCAGGTCTTCTTCGACGAACTCGATTCCACCGCGGGAGCCGACACGCGACTCGACACCGCCGTCGCGGATCTGAAGGCGAGTTTCGGCGATCTCGACACGCTCGAGCACCGGGCCAGGCGCATCGTCGGCGACATGGCGCTCGCCCTCCAGGGGTCGCTGCTGATCCGCCACGGACACCCGGCGGTGGCCGACGCGTTCTGCGTCAGCCGGCTGTCCGGCGACTGGGGCACCGTGTTCGGGACGCTGCCGGCCGGCGTCGACACCGCCGCCATCATCGACCGCGCCACTCCCAAGGTGGGGTCGTGACCGGCCGCGACGACCACGCCGGCACCCGTCCGGCGGCCTGGCGCGACGGCTGGGACGAGGGCGGCGACTCCCTGTTCGCGGGTCGTGAACCGGACCGGGCGGACGACGCGGCGGAGTATCGAACCCTCACCTACGAGGTGACCGGGCGGATTGCCCGGATCACGTTCAACCGTCCCGACCACGGCAACGCGATCACCGCCGACACTCCTGTCGAACTCGCCGCCACCGTGGAACGCGCCGACCTCGATCCCCGCGTCCACGTGATCCTGCTGTCGGGGCGCGGGAAGGGATTCTGCGGCGGATACGACCTGGGCATCTTCGCCGAGAACGGCGGCCACACCGACGAGGAACCGGACCGCACGACGGGCACCGTGCTCGATCCGATCGTTCAGGCGCGCAACCACAATCCGTTCGGCAACTGGGATCCGATGGCCGACTACGCGATGATGAGCCGGTTCAACCGCGGTTTCGCGAGCCTGCTCCACGCGAACAAGCCGACGGTCGCGAAGATCCACGGATTCTGCGTGGCCGGCGGCACCGACATCGCGCTGTATTGCGACCAGATCGTCGCCGCGGACGACACGAAGATCGGCTATCCGCCGACCCGGGTATGGGGTGTGCCTGCTGCGGGAATGTGGGCGCACCGCCTCGGCGACCAGCGGGCGAAGCGACTCCTCCTCACCGGCGACTGCATCACGGGGCGGCAGGCGGCGGAGTGGGGTCTGGCGGTGGAGTCGGCGCCCGCGGAGGAACTCGACCGCCGCACCGAGGACCTCGTCGAGCGGATCGCGAGGATGCCCGTCAATCAGCTGATGATGGTGAAACTCGCACTGAACAGCGCGCTACTGGCGCAGGGCGTCGCCAACTCGACGATGGTGAGCACCGTCTTCGACGGCATGTCCCGGCACACCCGCGAGGGGTACGCGTTCCAATTACGCTCGGCCACCGCCGGATTCCGTGAGGCCGTCCGCGAACGCGACGAGCCGTTCGGCGATCACAAGTCGCAGCAGTCGCAACCTGGATCCTGATCGACCGCGCGACCACCGACCGGCGCAGGGCAGCAGGTGTCGCCCTTCCACGCGTCGACGCCTTCCTTGACGGCGATGACCGCAATCACCAGGGCGGCGATCGGATCGGCCCACGACCAGCCGAGGGTGCTGTTGAGCAGCAACCCGACGAGCAGCACCGCGGACAGGTACGTGCACAGCAGCGTCTGTTTGGAATCGGCGACCGCCGACAGGGAACCGAGTTCACGACCGGCCCGGCGCTGCGCCCAGGACAGGACCGGCATCACGGCCAGACTTGCTGCGGCCAGTGCGATTCCGACCGTCGAGTGCTGCGCTTCGCCGACTCCCAGCAGTGACCGCACCGCGTCGACGCTCACGTACGCGGCGAGCCCGAAGAACGAGAACGCGATGACTCGGAGCGCGACCTTCTCCCGCGACTCGGGATCGCGTCCCGCGAACTGCCAGGCGACCGCGGCCGCCGACGACACCTCGATCACCGAATCCAGGCCGAACCCGATCAACGCCGTCGACGACACCCGTGCGCCCTCGGTGAGTGCCACGATCGCTTCGATCACGTTGTAGGAGATCGTCGCGGCCACGAAGAACCGGATCCGGCGGGACAGGACCTGCCTGCGTTCGCCGGACGGTCTGGTGGGCATGCCGAGTTCGGACGCCATCAGCAGCAGCCTTCGGTCTCCGCGTCCGGGCAGCAGGACGGATCGACCGCGAGCACCAGGCCGAGCAGGTCGTCGAGGGCACGTGCGATCCGCGGGTCGGCGAGTTCGTACCGGCTCCGCCGACCCTCCGGCACCGCGACGACCAGACCGCACCCACGCAGGCACGACAGATGATTCGACAGGATCTGCCGGGATACCCCGATCTTCTCGGCCAACTCCGATGGATACCCGGGCCCGGACCGCAGGCTCAGCAGAATCTGCGTGCGGGTGGTGTCCGACAGCGCGTATCCGAAACGCGCGAGGGCGTCCCGGTGGACCAGCGTCTCCATGATTCTTACTATACAGCGATTTCTGTATTCAGGAAATCGTGAATCAATTGTGGAGACTCACGGTTCGGCCTGCTCCGACGCGGCGGCGGCGCGGGCCATGAGGAGGTTCCGTTCACGGCGCGTCGGTGCGGTCGCCGCGGCGTCCTCGAGGATCCGGGCCGCCTCGCCGTAGCGGCCGAGGCGTTCGAGGACTTCGCCCCGCACGGCGCCGTAGAGGTGCAGGCGCGCCAGCCGAGGGTCGTCCCGCACGGCATCGAGCGCAGCGAGCGCGGCCCCGGGCCCGTCCGAATGCAGCAACGCCACCGCACGATTGAGTTCCACCACAGGCGACGGCGCCACCTGCGCCAGCGCGTCGTACAGGGCGACGATCGCCTCCCAATCGGTGTCCTCGAAACGTGACGCCCTGGCATGACACCCGGCGATCGCGGCCTGCAACGAATAGGGGCCCAGCGGGCGGCCGATCCCGACAGCCCGCTCCAGCGCGGCATTGCCGTGCGTCAGAAGGGTTCGGTCCCACCGCGACCGGTCCTGATCCTGCAGCAGGACCGGCTCACCGTCGACGCCCACCCGGGCGGCGAACCGTGAAGCCTGCAACTCGGTGAGCGCCACCAGTCCGTGCACCTCCGGTTCCCGGGGCAGCAGGCCGGCGAGGACACGGGCGAGCCGCATCGCCTCCGACGCGAGGTCACGCCGAATCCAGTCCTCGCCCGACGTGGCGGAGTACCCCTCGTTGAACACCAGATAGACCACCTCGAGCACCGCCGCCAACCGCGCCGGAAGTTCCTCGCGTGCAGGCACTTCGAACGGCACCTTCGCCTCCGACAGCGTCCGCTTGGCCCTGCTGATCCGCTGCCCCATCGTCGCCGAGGGGACGAGGAACGCCCGCGCGATCTCGTCGGTGCGCAGACCCCCGACCAGGCGAAGGGTCAACGCCACCCGCGATTCCCGGGGAAGCACGGGATGACACGCGACGAAGACCAGAGCGAGCAGGTCGTCCTCCACGCCGTCGACGGCGTCCGGCGCCGGCATGGCGCTCGGCGGTTGCGCGGCCGGGTCGACGGCGATCTCCGTGTACTTCGACTGCCGCGACCGGTCACGGCGAATGCGGTCGATCGCCTTGTGCTTGGCCGTGGCCGTCAGCCACGCACCCGGTTTGTCGGGAACGCCCTGCTCCGGCCACTGTTCGAGCGCGAGCACGAACGCATCCTGAGCGATCTCCTCGGCGATCCCGACGTCACGGACGAGGCGGGTGAGCGACGCGATGAGGCGTGGCGACTCCATGCGCCACACCGCCTCGACCGTGCGCTGGACGTCCACCGAACTCAGCCGTTCGGGTGCTGCTCACGGATCCGCTCCGCCAGTGCGGCTTCCTTCTCCCGCAGTTCCGGCGTGAACTCGTCCCCGAAATCCTCCGACTCGAAGATCGGCCGCACCTCGATCAGCTGGCGCAGTCCGGTGCCGGGGTCGGCGGGGCACTTCTTGACCCACTCGATCGCCTCCTCGAGGGATCGCACCTCCCAGATCCAGTAGCCCGCGATGATCTCCTTCGACTCGGTGAACGGGCCGTCGACCACAGACGTCGTGCCGCCCTCGAACACCACCCGCGCGCCGGCGCTGGTCGGCTTCAGACCCTGACCGTCGAGCATGATGCCCGCGTTCACCAATTCCTCGTTGTACGCACCCATCGCCGCCAGCATTTCCTCGGTCGGGGCGATCTTGTCTTCGTCGGCACCTGCACCCTCGATCATCACCATGACTCGCATGATTTCCTCCTCGATTGTGGTCGGTCCCGGCCTTCGTGCCGTGGACTCACACAGTACGTCGAACGGGCTACCCCCAATTTCGACATTCGCACCCGTGAGTACTTATCAACCGCCCGCGGTTAATAAGTACTCACGGGCGGGGACTGCAACACGATGCAACGCTTGCCGCCCGCCCCACTCCGGAGTGTGCTGTATGTCACATACCAAGTGAAGGAGAGGTACATGACACAGACGGTCCAGCCGACTGCGGTGCAGACGTCCCTGACACCTCAGGAACGAGTCGACCTGTGGTTGGCGAGCTTCGAATCCGCTCTCGCCGCGCGTGACGTCGACCGCGCCGCAGGCATGTTCGCAGTCGACAGCTTCTGGCGCGACCTGGTGGCGTTCACCTGGAACCTCAAGACGGTCGAGGGACGCGACGCCGTCGCCGCGATGCTCCACGCACGCCTGGACGACACCGACCCCGTCAACTTCCGCACCACCGAGACACCGGACGAGGCCGACGGCGTCACCTCGGCATGGATCGAGTTCGAGACCGCAACGGGCCGGGGCAAGGGACACCTGCGCCTGAAGGGCGACGAGGCGTGGACCTTCCTCACCACCATGCAGGAGTTGAAGGGCCACGAGGAACGCCGCGGACGGAACCGCGTCAAGGGTGCCGTCCACGGCTCCGGCGGCGACACCCTGAGCTGGGCGGAGAAGCGGGAAATCGAGGAGCGGGAACTCGGCTACACCCGCCAGCCGTACGTTCTGGTGATCGGCGGCGGCCAGGGCGGCATCGCGCTCGGCGCGCGGCTGCGCCAACTCGGTGTCCCGGCCATCGTCGTGGACAAGAACGAACGCCCCGGCGACCAGTGGCGCAACCGGTACAAGTCGCTGTGCCTGCACGACCCGGTCTGGTACGACCACCTGCCCTACATGCCGTTCCCGGACAACTGGCCGGTCTTCGCGCCGAAGGACAAGATCGGCGACTGGCTGGAGATGTACACCAAGGTGATGGAGATTCCGTACTGGTCGTCCACCACCTGCACGTCCGCGACGTTCGACGAGGAGACCAAGGAGTGGACCGTCGTCCTCGACCGCGACGGCGAGGACGTGGTGCTCCACCCGAAGCAGCTGGTGCTCGCGACCGGCATGTCGGGCAAGCCGAATGTTCCGTCGTTCCCGGGCCAGGACGTCTTCCGGGGCGAGCAGCACCATTCGAGCCGGCACCCCGGTCCGGATGCCTACGTGGGCAAGCGCGTCGTCGTCGTGGGTGCCAACAACTCGGCTCACGACATCTGCAAGGCGCTGTTCGAGAACGGCGCCGACGTGACGATGCTGCAGCGGTCGTCCACCCACATCGTGAAGTCGGACTCGCTGATGGACCTCGGCCTCGGCGACCTCTACTCGGAGCGCGCGGTTGCGGCGGGCATGACGACGGAGAAGGCCGACCTCACGTTCGCGTCGCTGCCGTACAAGATCATGCACGAGTTCCAGATCCCGATCTATCAGAAGATCGCCGAACGGGACAGGGACTTCTACGACCGACTGGAAAAGGCCGGATTCAAGCTCGATTTCGGTGACGACGGCTCCGGTCTGTTCATGAAATACCTGCGCCGCGGATCCGGCTACTACATCGACGTCGGCGCGTCCGAACTCGTCGCAGACGGCAGCATCCACCTCGTGTCCGGGCAGGTCGACCACCTCACCGAGGACGCCGTGGTTCTCACCGACGGGACGGAATTGCCTGCCGACCTCGTCGTCTACGCCACCGGCTACGGGTCCATGAACGGGTGGGCCGCCGACCTCATGGGTCAGGAAGTGGCCGACAAGGTCGGAAAGTGCTGGGGCCTCGGCTCGGACACCACCAAGGACCCCGGACCGTGGGAGGGCGAGCAGCGCAACATGTGGAAGCCGACGCAGCAGGAAGCGCTGTGGTTCCACGGTGGCAACCTGCACCAGTCGCGACATTACTCGCTGTACCTCGCTCTGCAGCTCAAGGCCCGGCACGAGGAGATCCCGACACCGGTGTACGGGCTGCAGGAGGTGCATCACCTCAGCTGATCGGCCCTGATATGCAGCGGCGCCCTCACTCGTCGAGTGAGGGCGCTGTTGAATCGTGAATACGCTTACCTCGCTTCGAGGACCCCGGTCATCTGCTTGACGGTTTTGGCCGCGAGCACCTCGAATGCGAGGCGGGCGACGGGGTCGGCGAATCGCGCCAGGCCGGTGAATTCGAGGTGGGCGCGGTAGGTGATCGACGTGGAGGCGTCGTCCACCTTCTCGAACGCCAGATCGTCCGACGTGGCTGCGGTGCCGTTGCGACCCTCGAAGACGACGTGATCGGGGTCGTCGCGGGTCATGCGGTAGGTGAGTTCGGTGGTGCGGCCGAAGAACGACGACACGTTGTGCCATTCCGTGCCCACCGCCACCGGACCGGGGGTGGTCTGCTCGCACGTGTCGGTCCCGGGATCCCAGGCCTCGGTGTTCGCGAAGTCGCGCAGGTACGCGACGACTTTCTCGAGCGGTGCGGCGACGGTGAACGTTCTACTGACCTCGGCCACTCGGGCCTCCTATACGCAGTCGCGGCAGATCAGCTGTCCACCCTCTTCGGACGCGAGACGCGACCGATGATGGACCAGGAAGCAACTACTGCAAGTGAATTCGTCGGCCCTCTTCGGAACGACGCGGACAGTGAGTTCCTCACCGGACAGGTCGGCGCCGGGCAGTTCGAAGGACTCCGCCGTGTCGGTCTCCTCGACGTCGACGACGGACGACTGCGAGTCGTTCCTCCGTGTCTTCAGTTCTTCGAGCGAGTCCGCGGCGAGTTCGTCGTCGACGGTAACCCGTGGTGCGTCGTAGTCGGTTGCCATGACTTCCTCCCTTTGGCTCATGTTCCCCGTGTCGTGAAATTCCACACTTGCGGGGCACGGTTGCTAGACAACGCACCGATCCCGCGTTTTGTTCCCGGGCGGCCACAGCTCACCGCGTGATTGCGGGATGCCCGTTCCGGGTACCACTCAATCAGCCGATCGGAAGGTGGTCAGTTGATGACGAGTGCCCACGACGAGCTCGGCAATCCCGTGCCGGACCCGGAGCCGGTGCCGCCGGATCCGAGCCCTCCGCCCGTCCCGCCGACGCCGTCGCCGCCTCACCCGTTTCCGCCCGAGCCGGGGCCGGAACCTGCACCTCCCGAGCCCGGGCCGCAACCGGGGCCGCCGGAACCTCCGGGACCTCCGCAGCCCCCGATTCCCGAGCCGACTCCCCCGTTTCCGCCGCAGATGCACGGCCGGGACCACTCCCTGTAGGTTAGCCTCACCTACAGGGAGGTATGTGGATGCGAACGCTCGACCGTCGCAAGTTCCTGAGCGTGAGCGCCGGGGTCGGCCTTGCCGTCGTCGCCGCAGCGTGTTCCTCGGGAACCGCAGCAGACACCGAAGGCGGCACCCGGACGGTGACGCACAAGAAGGGAACGACCGAAGTCCCGGACAACCCTCAGCGCATCGTCACGGTCGGCTACTCCGACCAGGACACGCTCCTCGCGTTCGGACGTCAGCCGGTCGGCGTGACCGACTGGTACGGCGACTACCCGGACGCCACCTGGCCCTGGGCCCAGGACGCGCTGAGCGGGACGCACCCCGAGGTCTTCAACCGCGGACAGTTCACCGGTGAGGCCAATTTCGCGTACGAGGCCATCGCGAAACTCGATCCCGACCTGATCCTCGCGCTGTACATCGACGTCGACGACGACGCGTATCAACGACTCTCGGCCATCGCGCCCACCGTGACGACGTCGCCGGACTACCCCGATTTCGGCATGCCGTGGCAGTACGCCGTCCGGATCGTCGGCACCGCCCTCGGCGAGGACGAGAAGGCGAACCACCTCGTCGCCGGCGTGGACGACCTGGTGGCGCAGCAACGCGCCGCCCACCCCGAGTTCGAGGGCAAGACGGTTGCGGTCGCCGAGCTGGGCGACGCCGGCACGTTCTACGTCCGCTCCCCGAACGACCCTCGTTCACGCCTGATGACGTCGCTCGGGTTCGTCGTCCCGGAGCGGATCGCGCAACTCGCAGGCGATCAGGATGCGTTCACCATCAGCAAGGAGCAGTTCGACATCGTCGACGTCGACGTCCTCGTCTGGAACGTGGGCAGCAGTCCCGGCGCCGAAGCGAAGATCACCGCCGACCCCGTCTATCAGTCGCTACCGGTGGCAAAGGCGGGGCGGGCCGTGTTCGTCGACGACCCCACCGTCTCCGGCGCGCTCACCTGGGGCACCGTCCTCAGCCTCCCGTACGCCGTCGAGGCACTCGTGCCGAAACTGGCGGAGGCCGCCGCCAAACCGGCCTGACGCCGCGCTCACCCGGACTGGTCTTCGAGCCGGGTGAGCGCCACCAGCGTTCGGACCCCGTGAATCATGGCGCGCTCGTCGAGGTTGAAACCCGGCTGGTGCAGTTCCTGCCGGGTGCCGGTCCCGTCCCACACGCCGAGTCTGGCCATCGCGCCCGGAACCTTCTCCAGGTACCACGCGAAATCCTCGCCGCCGCTGGACTGATGGGCCTCGGCCAGGTGGTCGAAGCCGACGACCGATTCGATCGCCTCCCGTAGGTCGGCGGTGCAGTCGGGATCGTTGACGACGGGCGGGACGCCCTGCAGATAGGAGAGTTCGTACCGCACGTTGTACGGCGCGAGCAGGTGACCGATCGTGTCCGTGACCAGCGGTTCGAGCGAGGCCCACGTCTCGCGGGACGCGCTGCGCAGGGTGCCGACCAGTTCACCCGACTCGGGAACGGAGTTCGCGACCTGCCCGGCGGCCACCTTCCCCCAGGTGAGGACGGTCGCGGTCCGGGCATCGATCCGGCGGTCGAGCACGGACGACAGACCGGTCACCAGGACGGCCGCGGCGTGGATCAGATCGCCGGTCAGATGGGGTCGCGCGGTATGTCCCCCCGCCGACCACAACCGCACCGTGACAGAGTCGTTGGACGACGTGATCGGCCCGGTCCGGGTGGCCAGTTTGCCGACTCCGAGATTCGGATCGCAGTGCAGTGCAAAGATTTTCGACACCCCGTCGAGTGCGCCCGCGGCGATCGTGTCGACCGAGCCGCCGGGGGTCGTCTCCTCCCCGGGCTGGAAGACGAGGCGGACCCGGGACGGCGGCGGGTATTTCGCCAGGACGGATGCCGCCCCCATCAACATGGTGGTGTGGGCGTCGTGACCGCACGCGTGTGACACCCCGGGCACCCGCGACTCGAACGGGAGACCGGTCGTCTCGGCGATCGGCAGCGCGTCGAGGTCGGCGCGCAGCGCAATGCACTCGCCCGTGTCCGGACCGACATCGCACCACAGGCCCGTTCCGCCGGGCAACAGGACGGGTGCGAGCCCCAGACCGACGAGGTGGGCGCGCACGACGCCGGTGGTCCTGCGTTCCTCGAACGACAGTTCCGGGTGCGCGTGCAGATCCCGGCGCCACTCGATCAGCTTCTTCTCGTCGAGCTCCGTCGACTCCGTCCAGTTCATGTCGGCGGTGTCGCCCCGGTCCCAGAACCGCGCGCTCCAATATCGCCGAGTTCGGCCGGCACCGGTCGACCTCGGGCCGAGCTCGCGCGGCGCGGGTGGCGCCTCCACTTCGGGAAGGTGCTCGGAGCGGCCCGCCGTCTCCGCGAGCAGCAGATCGACCACGTCGGTGAGCCGGCCACGGCGACCGAGCGCCTGACGTTGCCGGGCGGCGGAGCTGCCGTGGGCGGTGGCCTCGGCGGACAGCTCCACCACGGTGTCCCAGTCGCCGGTCTCCTCGAGCTGCGGCCGCAGCGAATTCACGAAGTCGCCGACGAGTTCCGCCGCAGGACGGGCCTGCGGAACCGTCACGTCGACGAGGTCCTCCTCCAACCCCGACCGCGCCGCCCGCCACAGTGCCGCCCTGGTCAGGGTCGGGACGACCTCCACGCCCTTCGTCCCGGCGCGCAAACCCTCCACCTCGCGTTCCACGAGCGCACGGAACAGTGCGGTGACGAGCACGACCGTGTCCAGTCGCGGGCAGCTGTCGCACACCCGCAACTCCAGGGTCGGAAGTTTCACCGACGGCCGGACGTCGAAATACGCCATACCGGGGTCACTGATCACCCCACTGGCGACCAGGTCGTCGATCAGGGTGCCGTATTCGGCAGCCGAGGAGACCGGCGCGGCCGGACCGGTGCTCGGCCAGCGCAACCACAGCAGCGTCCGCGCGCTGGCATAGCCGGTGTCCGCACCGTCGGACCGGAACGGGGAACTCGCGCTGAGCGCCAGGAGGACTGGCATGTGCGGAGCGACGCGGTGCGCGACCTGCACGGCCTCGTCGCGGTCGGGCAGGTCGACGTGAACCTGCGTGCCGCAGATCAGCTGCTCGCGGGCGAGCACCTGGTAGTCCGCGAGCATGCGCCGGTAACGCTGCGTCCCCGTCACGTGCATCTCGGCGGGCAGCGCCAGCGGCATCGAGCCCGCGGCCGCCACGCCGATGCCGAGCCCCTCGGCCGCGTCGATCAGCACTCTCCGGTGCCGCTCCAGGTCGTTCCGCAGGCCGGCGAGGTCGGCGTACACGCCACTGTTGACCTCGACGACGCACTGCTGGAGTTCGTCGACGAACACCCCGTCGGGAAGTCGTGCCAGCAACTCCGGCGCGCGGGTGGTCAGGCGCCGGGTCTTGCGATCGATGAGGTGGAATTCCTCCTCGACGCCCACTTTCCGTGGGTCGCTGGCGAGCACGATGTGCCTCGATTTCTATTTCTCTGTGGCACCCTCGGTGTCGTCGAAGAACGCCCAGGTGCCGTCCTCGTCGACTTCCATCCGCCATCCGAGTTCGGAATTGTCTGCGCGAACGTCGACGAACCATGCGTGCGCGTCACCGGCGCTCGGGATCTCCTTCGTCTCGACGACACTGCCCTGGGGATCGATCACTCGGTATTTCGCCATGGTCGACGGGTTCCCCGCCCGCCCCGGTCTGAACCATCGGACGGAATATCCCGTCCGCCCGCGCAGTTACATCATCTAATTGATGGTTCAACTATCACGAGGAGTGGTGGCATGGAACTCGGGTTGACGACGTTCGCCGAGGTCGGTTCCGGCGGAACCGGGGCGGTGTCCCCGAGGCAGCGCCTGAAGGATCTGCTCGAAGAGGTCGTCCTCGCCGAGCAGGTGGGCCTCGACGTGTACGGCGTCGGTGAGCACCACCGCGCGGACTTCGCCGCGTCGGCACCCGCGGTCGTGCTGTCGGCCGCCGCCGCCCGGACGTCCCGCATCGCATTGACCAGCGCGGTCACCGTCCTGAGCTCCGACGACCCGGTGCGGGTGTTCGAGGAATTCGCCACCCTCGACCTGATCTCCGACGGGCGTGCCGAGGTGATGGCCGGTCGCGGCTCGTTCACCGAATCGTTCCCGCTCTTCGGTTACGACCTGGCCGACTACGATGACCTGTTCGTCGAGAAACTCGGCCTGCTACTCGCCCTTCGCGACTCGGAGACCGTGAACTGGTCGGGACGGCACCGGGCGGCGCTGACGGACCAGTCCGTCTACCCACGGCCCGAACGTCCCCTTCCCATCTGGGTCGGGGTGGGTGGCAATCCCGAGTCGGTGGCCCGCGCCGGACTGCTCGGCCTGCCGATGGCGCTCGCGATCATCGGCGGACAACCCGCCCGATTCGCACCGCTGGCCGACCTGCACCGCCGTGCGGTGTCGGAGGGTGGGCACGAACCGCAGCCCATCGCCGTCCACGCGCACGGTTACGTCGCGGACACCGAGGACCGGGCGGTGTCGGAGTTCTACCCGTCGTACGCCGCGGCCATGACCGGCCTCGGACGCGAACGCGGGTGGGCACCGATGAACCCGCAGGCATTCGACGGTCTGCGCGGACCCGGCGGTTCGCTCGTGCTCGGCAACCCCGAGCAGGTGGCCGAGAAGATCGTCGGCATGCGCGACACCCTGAGCATCGAACGGTTCATGCTGCACCCCAGCGTCGGGCCGCTGCCCCACGACAAGGTGATGCGCGCGATCGAACTGCTCGGCACCAAGGTGGCCCCGCTCGTCGAGCAGGCGTGATTCCTGCGGTGGCGGTGCGTTAACCCGTACCGTCACCCATCACCGCGCCCTCCCGTCGTGGGTCCGCGCCGCCGACCCACCCCGAGTCCTGGTGCTGCAGCGCACTGAGCCCACTGGACTGCGGCGCGACCGACACCTGGTGACCCATCGCCCGCAACTGCACGATCAACGGGTCGTCGGCGCCGTCGTTGGCCGCATTGATGTTCGGATGCTCTCCGCCGACGCCGGTGACCGGGGTGTTGGCGGCCCCGAAGTCGACCGCCGACACCGCCTGCTGCGGGTTCAGACCCCAATCCAGCATTCCCACGAGCGTTTTCACGACGAACTGGATGATCACCGAACCGCCCGGCGACCCCGTCACGTACTGGACGTCCCCCCGCGAACCGTCGCTGCCGCGGTCGAAGACGAGCGTCGGGGCCATCGAACTGCGGGGCCGTTTACCCGGTTCGACACGGTTGGCGAGCGGCGTCCCGTCCGGTCCGACGGGCTGGGCCGAGAAGTCGGTGAGCTGATTGTTGAGCACGAAGCCGTCCGTCATGTGGAACGAGCCGAATGCCGATTCCACCGTCGTCGTCATCGACGCGACGTTGCCGTACCGGTCGGCGATCGAGATGTGGCTGGTGCCGTGTTCCTTGTCCTGCGGCTGCACACCGAGCGGGACCGGACCGAAGTCTCCGGGTTGCGCGGTGCCCATGCTCTTGCCGGGGTCGATGAGGCCGGCCCGCTGCTTCAGGTAGTCCTCGTTCAGCAGTGTGTCGAGGGAATTGCCCGGCAGCGGAACGAAATCGGAGTCCGCGACGTACTTGTCCCGGTCGGCGTACGCCAGTCGCTCCGCCTCGGAGATGAGATGCACGGCCTCCGCCGTCGGCTTTCCGCCGTTGTCGTCGAGGTTCGTGGGCCCGTACTCCGACAGGTCGAAGTTCTCCAGGATGCCGAGCGTCGCCGCGACCGCGGTGCCGCCGGACGACGGGTTGGGCATGCCGCAGATCTCGTGGTCCCGATACGGCGTGCACAGCGCCGTCCGTTTCTTCGCCTGGTAGTTCGCGAGGTCGTCGAGAGTCATCTGTCCGGGGGTGCGCCCGCCCGACGCCGTCGCCGTCGCATCGACGATGCCCTGGGCGATGGCCCCGGTGTAGAAGGCGTCGGCACCGCCCGCCGCGATCGCACCGAGCGTCTTGGCCATGGCCGGGTTCGTCAGCTTCGTGCCCGCCGGTTTGGGGCTGCCGTCCGGGTTGAGGAAGTATGCCTTCGACGGCTCGTCGAGCGCCAGATCGGGTGCGGACTCGGCGATCTGCCCGGCCATCCGGGGGCTGATCTCGAGTCCCTGGTCCGCGAGCGAGATGGCCGGGTCGAACAGTTCCCGCCACTCGTCCCGGCCGTGTTCGCGGTGCGCCAGCTCGAGCATCCGCACCACCCCGGGAACCCCGATGGACCGCCCGCTCGCCCGGGCGTCGGGTTTGGGTTCGGTGCGGTCGGTGTCGCTGATCCAGCGGAGGTAATTCTCCGTCGCCGCCATCGGCGCGACCTCACGCCCGTCGTACGCCTCGACGCTCTTCTGCCCGGCGTCGTAATAGAGCAGGAACGCCCCGCCCCCGATTCCGGAGGACTGCGGTTCGACGAGCCCGAGAACGGTCTGGGCCACGATCAGCGCGTCGGCGGCCGTGCCCCCGTCCCGCAACACCTCGCACGCGGCCTGCGTCGACACGGGATTGGCGGTGGAGACCGCGTACGACGCGGTGTTCACCGGCACCATCCCGGAGCGGTACACCGTGGCGATCTCGGGGTTGGTCGCGAGGTTCTGGGTGGTCGGCGCCGGGCCCGGGGGCGGCGGCGCCTTGGCGATCGGGGTGCCGTTGGGAACGTCCGCACACGTGGCCGCCGGATCGCTCTGCGGTTCCTCGTCCGACGCGCACGCGGCCAGCATGCCGACGCAGAGAGCCGCGGCCAACGAGGCCCGAATTGCCGTTCCGATTCCCGTCACAGGACCCATCACCGAACCCTAACAGCGGGGATCCGGTGCCGACCGGCTAAAGACGAGGTCCGAAGTGCCGGGTGAGAATTCGGTAGCCGAGCTCATGGAGGTGGTGGTGCTCGGGCCACCGGTCGCGGGTCCACGCCGGGTCGGTGTGGGCGGCGGTGATCGCGGCGGTGGTGGACGCATGCAGATCGAACTCGAGATCCCGGCAGAGTTCCGCGACGGCATCCGGTTCCCGCGCATCGCCGAGCCGCCCGATCGTCCCGGCCACCTGGTCGTCCGCGTCGCGCAGGATCCGCCGGTACGAGCCCGGAAGCACGGTCCACAGCACAAGGAGCGCCACCGCCACGCCGAGAACGGTCTCGAGAAGCCGGTCCCGGGTGACCGCGACGAGGTCCACGTGCGTTCCGAGGCCGCCGAGAACCAACGCGAGCGGGGTGATGAACACCATCGCCAGGCCGTAGTTGCGGACGAGGAAGGCTTCCGTCCCCGCCATCAGGAGCGCGACGACGAGGACCAGCGCGGCCGCCGACAGGTCGAGGGTCGCGAGCGCGGCGAGCAGAGCGAGACCGAGCACCGTTCCGAAGAACCGGTGCAGCCCGCGGTACGTCCCCAGCACCCGGTCCGGGCCCTGGTGCAGGATCATCGCCGCGGTGATCACGGCCCAGTCGGGCCGGGCGACGCCGAGACCCAGCGCCAGGAGACCGGCGGCGGGGCACGCGACCAGCAGTCGCGCGACGATCGTCCAGGACCGGCCCCGGAGATGGGCCGCGCGCGCGAGTCGGTAGCGGATCGACGGCCTGGGCAGCGGTACCTGCGGCCGCAGGTCGTCTTCGTCGGAGGCGTGGTCCGCGTCGCCGCCGTCGACCACGGCGGCGCATCGCAGGTGAGCCGCACGCAACGTGCGGGTGAGTGGGTGATCGCGGCCGACGAGGGCGGCGTCGTGGAGGCACTGCCAGGCGGCGTGCAGCGACCGCACCGCGTCCCGGCGGGCATTCGGTGCGGGCGTGCCGGAGAGTGCGGCGTCGACCGCGGCGACCGCGGTCGCGACCGCGGCCCGCTCGGGGGTGCGTGGACGCGCGAGCAGCCCCGACATCGACACGAGCAACGCCGACACCGCACCGGCCGCCGCCCAGGACGTCACCTCCGCCACGGTGACACCGAGGGCGGGCAGCGCGGACGAGATCTCCACCGTGAGCAGCGGAAGAAAGGCACCGGGCGCTCCGAGCCGCAGCCCGTCGACGACGAAGGCGCAGACGGCCACCACGACGGTCATCGCGAGGACGAGCGCCATCCCCCACAGCGCGGAACCGCCCGCCGCGGTCGCGTCGTGAACGAACGCGCCGACCGCGGCGCCGACACCGCCCAGGAGCACCATCACGGCGGCGGCGATCGAGACCACCCGCCACCGCACCCGGTACGCCCTGCCCTCGCCGTAGACGACGGCGAAAGCTCCCAAAGTCGCCGTCGCGGCGACCGCAGAGTGTCCGAGCGCGACCCCCGCCAGCGCGGGCAGACACGCCGCCACCCCGGCGCGGACCACTCCCGGCCAGCGCCGACCCTGCTTGGGCACCCCCAGAAGCAACGACCGTGCCGGGGCCGGCGCAGGGATCGGCACACCGTGATCCCGAGACCCGGTTCCCTGATCCTGCGCCCCTACCGACACGACCACACAGACTACGAGCGGTCGAGTCACTCGAAACAGTCGATGAGGTGCATCTCACGTGGGTGCGCGGTGCCGATCAGGCGTGGGGGCGGTGGAGCGGGCGCCCGTACTCCGCGGCGAGCAGGCCGAGAGCGACGGCACCGGCGAGCAACCCGAAGTCGCGCAGTGCGACGTCGTAGTACCCGGACAGCGTGACCAGGTTGACGATGATTCCGGCCAGCCAGGCCGCGACGACCCAAGCGCCGATCCGCGGCGCGACGGCGACGAGGATTCCTGCGACCACTTCGATCACGCCGACGGCGTACATGCCCTGCTGCGCGGTCCCCGGCAGGATGCCGTCGATCCACGGCGCGAGGTAGGCCGGCCAGTCGGTGAGCCAGTTCGTGAACTTGTCCAGCCCGAACAGGATAGGCGCCACGGTGAAGACCGTGCGCAGCACGAGGAAGGCCTGATAGCCGGGGTCGGCCAGGGTGTGCGAACCGCGGCTGACCTCGTGGGGTGTGTTGGTAGCCATGACGACTCCTTCTAAAAACTATGTATCTTGACTATAGAATTCTCGGCGCGATTAAGTCAACGATTCTCGGTTTTACAATGGGTCCATGGACGACACTCCACGCTCGGACGTCTCGGCCGTCTCCTCGCTCGACGAGCCGGTGCGCAGGCGGGTGTACGACCACGTGCGCGCGCAGGCGACGCCGGTCAGCCGGGACGACGTCGCCGAGGCGCTGGGACTCGCCCGCTCGACGTCCGCGTTCCATCTCGAGAAGCTGGCCGACGAGGGGCTGCTGGCGGTCGAGTTCGCGCGGCGCGGGGGGCGGTCGGGTCCGGGCGCGGGACGGCCCGCCAAGCTCTACCGACGATCCGACCGTGAGTTCTCGGTACACCTGCCCGAACGGGCGTACGCGCTCGCCGGCGAGTTGTTCGCCCGGGCGATCGAGGACGCGGATTCCACCGGCGCATCACCGCGGGCGGCCCTCTCCGCGCGTGCCCACGACTTCGGGCGCGGCCTCGGCGCCGACACGGGCTGCACAGACGACGATCTGCTCGCGGCGCTCGCGACGTGCGGTTACGAGCCGCGCCGCAGCGACGGCACCCTCGTCCTGGTCAACTGCCCGTTCCACGCGCTCGCCCGGCAGCACACGGACATGGTGTGCGGAATGAACCTCGCGCTGCTGTCCGGACTGCTCGACGGCGCCGGATGCGAGGATCGCCGCGCCACGCTGGCACCCGCCGAGGGGTACTGCTGCGTGCGGATCGAAAGTGAGCAGCCCCCCGCACGTGAGTGACAAAGCGTGCCCCGGGACGCTTCGGCACTCACCTGGGGTTGGCGCCGACGACGACGGTGGCGTCCATCTCCTCCGAGGTCTCGATCCGGGTGATCAACCCGGCGTCCGCGAACGCCTCCGCGGTGAGCGGGGCCTGACCCGCACTGGTCTCGATCAATAGCTGACCGCCCGGCGCGAGCCAGTCGCGTGCCCCGAGGGTCACCCGCCGCTGGATGTCGAGTCCGTCCGCGCCGCCGTCGAGCGAGACCCGCGGCTCGTGGAACCGGGCCTCCGGCGGCATCAACCGGATCGCGTCGGTGGGCACGTACGGGGCGTTGGCCACCAGGACGTCGATGCCTCCCCGCAGCGTGGTGGGCAACGGCTCGTACAGGTCGCCCTCGAACACCCGGCCTGGGTCCGGGACGTTGCGTCGCGCGCACCGGACGGCGGCGGCGTCGATGTCCACCGCATACAACTCGATGCCGTCGCCCGTCTCGGCGAGCGCCGCACCCACCGCGCCCGAACCGCAGCACAGGTCGACCACGACAGCGTGCGCGCCCGCGAGGGCGGCGGCCTGCTCGACGAGGAACGCGGTACGACGACGCGGCACGAACACCCGCGGGTCGACCGCGATCCGGAGCCCGCAGAACTCGGCCCAGCCGAGGACGTGTTCGAGAGGGACGCCTGCGACGCGGCGGTCCAGCATCGACGCGAGTTCGTCGGACGTCCGGGCCGCGGAGACGATCAAACGGGCCTCGTCCTCGGCGAACACACAGCCGGCGGCGCGAAGCCTCGTGACGAGAACGAATTCGAGGGACGGTGAGAGAGACACTGACATGGGAGAGCCTTCCGGAATGCCGATGGGCGCTCTCCCGGTCACCTTATGTCGGTACGACCGCGCGGTCGCGGAGTGAGAGCACCCGACCTGAACGAACGGACACAGGTCTCACCTCCTCGATACGGATCCTGCTCGGAGTCGCCACACTACCTTCATCCGCGGTCGCCGGGCATCCGAATAACCGGAAGTGGTGTGGACCGGAGCAGCGGCGGGTATCCCATGTGACCTGCCCGAATTGACCAGGTAGATCGATCGATGGTGATGCTCGGACCGCTGCCTCCGCATGGTGGTGGCGGATACAATCGAGGTTTCCGCGCTATGTATGGCGGATCTCGGATAGGACCCCGATATGGCCGATCAGGCGAAGCTCCTCGACTATCTGAAGCGAGTGACCGCGGAGCTCTACCAAGCGCGGGAAAAGCTGCGCGAGGTCGAGGGTGTGAGCCGCGAACCGATCGCCGTCATCGGGATGGGCTGCCGGTTCCCCGGCGGGGTGCGATCGCCGCAGGACCTGTGGCGGTTGGTGGAGTCCGGCACCGACACCGTCGCCGGGTTCCCTGAGGACCGGGGCTGGGGCCTGGCGGACCTCTACGATCCGACGGCCGAGCAGGCCGGCAAGACATACACGGTGCAGGGCAGCTTCCTCGACGATCCGGCGGGGTTCGACCCCGAGGTCTTCGGCATCTCGCCGCGCGAGGCGCTGGCGATGGACCCGCAGCAGCGGCTTCTGCTGGAGACGAGCTGGGAGACGTTCGAGCATGCCGGCATCGATCCGCGGTCGGTGCACGGCCGCCAGGTCGGCGTCTTCACGGGGCTGTCCGGCATCGACTACGCGGCGCGGGCGGGGGGCATGCCGCCCGAAGACCTCGAGGGGTACTTCATCACCGGCAACGCCATGAGCGTTGCGTCCGGCCGCGTGGCCTACAGCTTCGGCCTGAACGGGCCCGCGATCACGGTGGACACCGCGTGTTCGTCGTCGCTGGTGTCCATTCACCTCGCCATGCAGGCGCTGCGCAGCGGCGAGTGTGAGTTGGCGCTGGCGGGTGGGGCGACCGTGATGGCGACCCCCGCGGTGTTCGTGGAGTTCAGCCGCCAGCGTGGGCTGGCCCGGGACGGCCGGTGCAAGGCATTCTCTGCCGCCGCGGACGGCACGGCGTGGGGCGAGGGCGCGGGGATGGTCGCGTTGGAACGCCTGTCCGACGCAGAGCGCAAGGGTCGCCGGATACTGGCCGTCATCCGCGGCAGCGCCGTGAACCAGGACGGCGCCAGCAACGGCCTGACCGCCCCCAACCGGCAGGCTCAGGAGCGGGTGATCGCGCAGGCGCTGGCCAATGCGGGACTCGGCCCGGGCGACGTCGACGTGGTCGAGGCGCACGGCACCGGCACGAAGCTGGGCGATCCGATCGAGGCGTCCGCCCTGCTGGCCGGTTACGGACGCGACCGCCCCGCCGACCGGCCGCTGTGGCTCGGCTCGGTGAAGTCGAACCTCGGGCACACCCAGGCGGCCGCCGGCGTCGCCGGGGTGATCAAGATGATCATGGCGATGCGGCACGGCGTCCTGCCGCAGACTCTGCACGTCGACCGGCCGACCCCGCACGTCGACTGGTCCGCCGGTTCGGTGTCGTTGCTCACCGAGAACCGGGAGTGGCCGGCGTCCGATCGGCCCCGGCGGGCGGCGGTCTCGTCGTTCGGCATCAGCGGCACCAACGCCCATGTCGTCCTGGAGGAATCCCCACCGGTCGAGCCCACGGCGTCTGAATCAGTCTCTCCCCCGGACGAAGTCGTGGCCTGGTTCGTCTCGGGCCACACCGAGCTCGCGCTGCGCGCCCAGGCCGAGCGGTTGCGCGACTACGTCACCGAGCACCCGGGCCTGACGCCCGCCGCCGTGGCAGGCGCACTGCTGGGTTCGCGTGCCACGTTCGACCACCGCGCCGCCGTGATCGGCGCGCGGCCGCAGGGCCTGCTGAACGGCCTCGACGCGCTCAGCCGAGGCGCGCCCAGCGCCGACGTCGTCACCGGCGTGGCGTTGGAAGCCGGCGACCGGCCGGTGTTCGTCTTCCCCGGCCAGGGTTCGCAGTGGGTGGGCATGGCCACCGAACTCCTGGACACGTCGCCGGTGTTCGCCGACGCCGTGCGGGAGTGCGCCGACGCGCTGGCCCCGTACACCAACTTCTCGTTGCTGGACGTGCTGCGCGACCGTGATCCCGCGGCTCTGGACCGGGTCGACGTGGTGCAACCGGCGCTGTTCGCGATGATGGTCGGTCTCGCGGCATTGTGGCGTTCCCACGGCGTCGAACCGGCGGCCGTCGTCGGACATTCGCAGGGCGAGATCGCGGCCGCGTATGTCGCGGGCGCGCTGAGTCTTTCGGATGCGGCGCTCGTCGTGGCCGCGCGCAGCAGGGTGATCGGCGCGTCGGCCCGGCGGGGCGGCGGGATGGCCTCGGTGGCACTGCCGGCGGACATCGTGCGGGAGAAGATTCAGCCCTGGGCCGGCGCCGTCGAGGTCGCGGCGATGAACGGGCCGTCCGCGACGGTGATCTCCGGACCCGTCGACGCCCTCGACCTCCTGGTCGGCCAGTTGCAGGGCGACGGCGTCCAGGCCAGGCGGATCGCCGTGGAATACGCGTCGCACTGTGCGGACGTCTCCGTCCTGCGGGAACCCATTCTCGACGTCCTCGCGTCCATCACTCCCCGCCGGTCGCGAATTCCGTTCTACTCGTCGGTGACCGGTGGTGTGCTGGACGGCACCGCACTGGACGCGGACTACTGGTACCGGAACCTGCGACGGACGGTCCGCTTCGAGCAGGCGACGAGATCGCTGGCCGCGGACGGGTATCGACTGTTCGTCGAGTCGTGCAGCCACCCCGTCCTCACCGTGCCCTTGCAGGAAACCCTCGACGCGGCGGGCGTCGCCGGCCGCGCCATCGGGACCATCCGGCGCGACCGCGCGGGCCTGCGCCAGTTCACCGCCGCACTCGCCGAGGCACAGGTGTACGGACTGCACGTCGAGTGGGATCGGGTGAGCTGGGCGCGGCACGACGATCGGCAGCAGTGGGTGGACCTACCCACGTACGCTTTCCAGCACCGCCGCTACTGGCTGGAAAGTCCGGTTCCGCAGGGCGATTTCGCGTCGACCGGTATGGAAACCGGGGGGCATCCGATGCTCGCCGCGTCGGTCGAGCTCGGTGACGGCCGGGGCGCGGTGTTCACGGGTCTGCTGTCGCCACAACGCCTTCCGTGGCTGAGCGACCACGGTGTCAGCGGCACCGTCATTCTGCCGGGCACGGCTTTCGTGGAGCTCGCCCTGCACGCGGGGAACCGCGCGGGGTGCGGCAGGCTCGAAGAACTCGCCATCGAAGCACCCCTGGTGATTCCCGCCGAGGGTGAGGCGGCATTGCAGGTGAGCGTGCTCGCCGACGGTGAATCGGGCCGATCCACGGTGTCGGTGCACTCCCGGCCTGCCGATGCCGCGCAGGACACCCCGTGGACCCGGCACGCCACCGGAACGCTCACGGCCGCCGTCGACACCGCCGATTCCCCCGAACAGCAATGGCCGCCCGCCGATGCCACGCCGATCGACGTCCGGGGTCTGTACGACGTGCTCGACGAGGCCGGCTACGAATACGGCCCGGCCTTCCGCGGCCTCCGCGCGGCGTGGCGGCGAGGCGACGACCTGTTCGGCGAGGTGCGGCTGAGCGGAGAGGACCCTGCTGCTGCGGTCGCGGGATACGGAATCCACCCGGCGGTGCTCGACGCGGCGCTGCACGTGATTGCGCTCGGGGCCGCGGACACCGGTGTCCGGCTGCCGTTCGCCTGGGACAAGGTGCAGCTGCACGCCGTGGGCGCCACCGCCCTGCGCGTGCACGTCACCACGACCGGACCCGAGCGCTACCGGGTCTCCGCGTACGACGCGGCAGGCGGACCGGTGCTGACCGCCGAATCGCTGGCACTGCGGCCGCTCGGGGAGTCGGGTGTGCCCGCCGCCGGGGTCCGAGACAGCCTCTACCGCGTGGAATGGATGCCGGTGGGTGCGTCCAGCACGGCTCCGGCAGACCTGATGCCGCTCGAGGAGGCGCTTGCCGGCGGCGATCCGGAAGGTCGCGTGCTGTGGCTCGACCGCGAACCGGGCGACGAACCGGACACGCCGACTCGAGCGCACACCGCCGCGCAGGCGACGTTGCGGGCGGTCCAGTCCTGGCTCCGCGAGGATCGCCTGGCCGAGACCCGGTTGCTGGTCACGACGAGGCTCGCGGTGGCGGTCCGCGACGACGATCCGGTCGACGACGTGTCAGCCGCCCCCGCGTGGGGACTGATCGGCGCGGTGCAGAACGAGCACCCGGACCGCATCACGCTGGTGGACCTGGACGTACACGCCGGTGACCCTTCGCTGATCGCCATGGCCCTGGCCTGCAACGAGCCTCAGCTGGCCATCCGGGACGGTGTACTGCTGGCGCCCATGCTCGCCGCGGTGACGCCCGCCGCGTCGGCACCCGAACCGGGACCCGCACGCTTCGGCCCGGACGGCACGGTCCTGATCACCGGCGGCACGGGAACCATCGGCAGACTGATCGCCCGCCACCTCGTCGCGCGGCACGGGGTGCGCCGTCTGGTGCTGACCGGCCGGCACGCACTCGATGCCGAGAGTGCGGCCGAACTGCGTGCCGAGTTCGCCGAGTCGGAGGCGGAGGTCAGCGCTGTCGCCTGCGACGTGGCCGACCGCGCCGCGGTGGCCGCTCTCCTTGCCGGCATTCCCGACCTGTCCGGCGTGATCCACGCCGCCGGGGTGCTCGAGGATGCCACCGCCGCCACCCTGACCGAGGACCAGTTGCACGCCGTCCTTCGTCCCAAGGTGGACGGTGCCTGGCATCTGCACGAACTCACCCGGGACCGTGACGTGTCGGCGTTCGTGCTGTTCTCCTCCGCGGCGGGGGTGCTCGGCGGCGCAGGCCAGGCGAACTATGCGGCGGCGAATGTCTTCCTCGACGCACTCGCGCAGCACCGCCGTGCCCGCGGGCTGCCCGCGACGTCGATGGCTTGGGGACTGTGGGACCGGCCCAGCGGCATGACGTCCCATCTGAATGCGGCCGACCTCGACCGGTTGCAGCGCAGCGGCATCGACACCATCAGCCCGGAATCGGGTCTGGCCCTGTTCGACGCTGCCCTCGCCGTGAACCGTCCGTTGATCGTGCCGATACGGCTCTCGACGAGGGCCTCTCGATCCGAGGGCGAGTCGCTGCCACCGATCCTGCGCCGGGTGCTCGGCGTCCGTCGTCGCCGTGCCGCGGCGGCCGATTCTCCGACCGGCCTGGCCGAGGAGTTGCGGGCGCTGGACCCCGGGGAGCGGCACAGCCGGGTGCTCGACATCGTCACCACCCACGTGGCGGCTGTGCTGGGTCACGAAGGCAAGGAGGCGATCGACCCGGAACGTGCCTTCAAACAACTCGGTTTCGACTCGCTGACCGCCGTGCAACTGCGCAATCAACTGGCGACCGCCACCGGTGTGCGACTGGCCGCGACGGTGGTGTTCGACCATCCCACCGCGGACGCGCTGACCCAGGAACTGGTGGCGCGCCTGCTCGGAGACGATGCGGCTCCGCAGCCGGCCGGGCCGACACGTGCCCGCAGGGACGACGACCCGATCGTGATCGTGGGAATGGCGTGCAGATACCCGGGCAAGGTGTACTGCCCGGAGGACCTGTGGCGGCTCGTCCACGACGGCCGCAACGCCGTGGGCGCGTACCCCCACAACCGGGGCTGGAAGCTCGACGAGGTGTACGACCCCGACCCGAACCGGGCCGGCACCACGTACATGAAGGAGGGCGGGTTCCTCTACGACGCAGACGAATTCGACGCCGCGTTCTTCGGGATCAGCCCGCGCGAGGCGATCGCGATGGACCCGCAGCACCGGCTGCTCCTCGAGAGCGCCTGGGAAGCCTTGGAGCAGGCCGGGATCCGGCCGACCGCGCCCGGCCTCACCGACACCGGCGTGTACGTCGGGCTGATGGGCGGCGACTACGGCTTCCATCTGATGACTCAGCGCAACGTCGACGCCGAGGGCTATCTGATGACCGGGACGAGCAACAGCGTCGCGTCCGGCCGGATCTCCTACTCCCTCGGCTTCACCGGTCCCGCGGTCACCGTGGACACGGCCTGCTCGTCGTCGCTGGTGGCCATGCATCTGGCGGCGCGGGCACTCCGCGACGGGGAATGCGCGCTGGCGCTGGCCGGCGGGGCGACGGTGATGGCCACACCCGGTGTGCTGATCGAGTTCAGCCGCCAGCGCGGGCTCGCCTCGGACGGACGCTGCAAGCCGTTCTCCGACCGGGCTGACGGCACCGGGCTCAGCGAGGGCGCGGGAATGGTGGTGCTGGAGCGGCTCAGCGACGCCCGGCGCAACGGCCACCGGGTGCTGGCGATCATCCGCGGATCGGCGGTCAACCAAGACGGGGCCTCCAACGGATTGACCGCCCCGAACGGGCCGTCCCAGGAACGGGTCATCCGCCAGGCGCTGGCCGACGCCTCGCTCGGCCCCACAGACATCGACGCCGTGGAGGCGCACGGCACCGGCACCACGCTCGGCGACCCGATCGAGGCCCAGGCGCTGCTCGCCGCGTACGGGCAGGGCCGGGAGGGCCGGCCGCTGTGGCTCGGTTCCGTCAAGTCGAACATCGGCCACTCCCAGGCGGCGGCGGGCGTCGCAGGCGTGATCAAGATGGTGATGGCGATGCGGCACGGGATCCTGCCCCCGAGCCTGCACGGCGACGTCCCCACCCGGCATGTCGACTGGACCGCGGGCGAGGTCTCGCTGCTCGCCGAATCGGTTGCCTGGCCGGAGACCGGACGGCCCCGGCGGGCGGCCGTCTCGTCATTCGGTATCAGCGGCACCAACTCGCACATGATCCTCGAACAACCGCCCGAGGACACGGCGCCGGAGGTCTCTCCGTCGACGTCGCCGCTGGTCTGGGTGATCTCCGGAAAGACCGGGGACGCGCTGCGGGCGCAGGCCACCCGGCTGGCGGAGTTCCTCGACACGGACGAGTCCGAACTCCCGGATCCGGCCGACCTCGCCTACTCACTGGCCACCACCCGATCCGGTTTCACCCACCGCGCCGCGGTGATCGGAGAAACATTCGCCGACCTGCGCGACGGCCTCGCCCGCATCGTCACGGGGCGCCCCGGCGGCAACGTCGTCACCGGGACGAGCGCCCGCGGCAAGACTGCCTTCATGTTCACCGGCCAGGGTGCGCAGCGCATCGGGATGGGCCGCGGCCTCTACGAGGCGTACCCGGTGTTCGCGCGGGCACTGGACGAGGTCTGCTCCGCACTCGACGAGCACGTGGAAACCCCGGTACGGCAAGTGATCTGGGACGATTCCGACGGCGGCGGCGCGAAGCTCGACAGCACCGAATACACCCAGCCGGCACTGTTCGCCGTCGAGGTCGCGCTCTATCGGCTGCTGCGGGACTGGGGCATCACCCCCGATTACCTGATCGGCCATTCGATCGGCGAGATCACCGCGGCGCACGTCGCGGGGGTGTTCAGCCTGCCCGATGCCGCCGCTCTGGTGGGTGACCGTGGCCGGTTGATGCAGTCGACCAAACCGGGGCTGATGATCGCCGTAAGGGCACGAGAGGAAGACATCCTGCCGCGGATCGACGGCCGCGTCGATCTCGCGGCCGTCAACGGCGCCGAATCCGTCGTCCTCGCCGGCAGCGAACGCGACGTGCACGCCGTCACGTCCGAACTGTCCGCCGCCGGACTGAAGACCACGAGTCTGCGGGTCGAGCGGGCCTTCCATTCGACCCTGATGGACCCCATCCTCGACCAGTTCGCCGCCGTGGTGGCGAGGCTGACGGCGCAGCCGCCGAAGATTCCGGTCGTCTCCAACGTCACCGGCCGCGTCGCCACCGCCGACGAACTCATGTCCCCGGAGTACTGGACCCGGCACATCCGGCACGCGGTGCGTTTCCACGACGGCGTCGGCGCCCTCGACGAACTCGGCGTCACCCGCCTCGTCGAAGTCGGCCCGGGCGCGGCGCTGGCGGCACTGGCCGCCGAGGTCGTCCCGAACACGATCGCCACGCTGCCCGGGCGCGGGGACGAAACACACGGGATCATCGAGGCGGTCGCTGCCGCCTACGTGCAGGGCGCAACGATCGACTGGGATCGGGTACTGCCCGGTCGCCGCCGAGTAGCCTTGCCCACCTATGCATTCCAGCGCCGTTCCTACTGGCCGACGGCGTCCACCCGACATACCGGCGACCCTACCGAGCTGGGTCTGACCCCGGCCGATCATCCGCTGCTCGGTGCCGCGGTGACCCTCGACGACGACGCGACCCTGTTCACCGGACAGCTGTCCCTGCACCGGGATCCATGGCTCGTGCCACCGACGATCGACGACGGCGACCAGCCGGCGACCGGCGCAGCGAAAACACTGCTGCCGGCGGTGCCGATCGAACTCGCCCTGCACGCGGCCCACCACGTCGGTCTCGACCACATCGACGAACTCACGCTGGACCACCCGCTCGTCCTCCCGCCGTCGGGACTGGCCTCGATTCGCGTACTGGTGTCGCCGCCCGGCACCGACGGCGCTCGCACCGTCACGATCTCGTCGAAGTCGGGTGACACCGACGGCCCGGACAGCTGGGTTCGGAACGCTTCGGCGACGATCGACGACGTCGTCGGCCCCGCCGCCGTTGTGCCGCAGCAGGACCCGGGCGACACCGAGACCGAGGTGCGCCTCGACGACGGCACCGACACGACTGGATTCGGCATCCATCCGGAGCTGCTGCAGGCGGCGATCGAACCCCTCCTCGGGTGGGACGGCTGGCCGCTGACCTGGTCGGGGATCCGTCTGCACACCGTCGGCGCGGAGGCGATGACCGCCCGATTCACCCCCGGCGAGGACGGGCGGTATCGCGTTGCCGCCGTCGACCCCGCCGGTGAGCCGGTGCTGACCGTCGATGCCCTGCAGGTGGCGCAGAGGGCGGTCGACGGAGATGGCGCAGGCCGGTCGCCGTCCCTTCGACTGCACCGGGCGGCCTGGATCCCGGTGGAGGTGGCCTCGTCCGAACGGCCCCTCGGACCGGCGGTCGTGCTCGACGCCGAGGGGTTCGGCGACCCGGGTGTCGGTTCGACGTTCCCGGGTTACCCCGACCTCGAGACATTGCGGACCGCGATGCAGTCCCGGCCGGACGACGACGATCTGCGTCCGTGGACGGTGCTGGTCGGGTGTGCGACCGAGGGCGACCACGGTCCGGACGCGGCGCACGACCTGTGCGCTCGGGTACTGCGGCTGCTTCAGGAGTGGCTCGACGACGAGGCCGTCGCCGACAGTCCGCTCGTGATCGTGACCCGCAACGCCATGGTCACCGACGACGGGCAGGACCACGACGCCCGTCCTGACCTCGCGGCCGCAGCCGTGTGGGGTCTCGTCGGCTCCGCACAGAACGAGAACCCGGACCGGTTCGTGCTGATCGACCTCGACGACGAATCCGACGCCGAGGCCGCGATCACGTCGGCGCTGGCGAGCGGAGAACCGCAATTGGCGGCCCGGAACGGCACCTTGCGCGCACCGCGGTTGCGGCGCATGCCCGCCGTCGACGAACCGACACCGTTCGATCCGGGCGGCACCGTCCTCGTCACCGGCGGCACCGGCACGGTGGGATCTCTCGTAGCCCGGCACCTGGTGACCGAGCACGGGGCACGGCACGTGCTGCTGACCAGCCGGCGCGGACCCGACGCCGAGGGCAGCGACCAACTGTCCAGCGAATTGAGCGGTCTGGGTGCCGAGGTGAACATCGTTGCCTGCGACACCTCGGACGAGTCGGCGGTCGCCGCGTTGCTGGCCGGGATACCGCCCGAACACCCACTCACGGCGGTGATTCACGCGGCCGGCGTGATCGACGACGGCACACTGGCGTCGCTCACCCCCGAGCGGCTCGATGCGGTCCTGCGACCGAAGGTCGACGCGGCCTGGAACCTGCACCGGCTGACCGCGAACAGCGACGTGCGGGCGTTCGTCCTGTTCTCGTCGCTCGCCGGCGTCCTCGGAGCTCCCGGGCAGGCGAACTACGCGGCCGCGAACATGTTCCTCGACGCACTCGCCCATCACCGCCACGCCCTCGGGCTGCCCGGGCTCTCGATCGCGTGGGGCATGTGGGCGACACCGAGCGCCATGACCGACAACCTCGGCGCGATCGACCTCGCCCGCGCCCGCCTCAGCGGAATGATTCCCATGCCCGCGGCCGACGGCCTGGCCCTCTTCGACAGCGCCTTGGCTGCCGGTGCGCCCACGGTCGCGGCCGCACGGTTCGACCACTCGGGTTCGGCCGCACCGTACGTTCCCGCCCCGCTGCGTGGCCTGATCCGGGAATCGCGCCCGCACGCCGCGGGGTCGGACGCGGTCGTGACCGCGAGCGGGGCCGGGCCGTCGGATTGGGCGCAGCGCCTCGCCGACCGGTCGATCCCCGAGCAGCGGCACCTGATGCTCGATCTGGTGCGGGGCGGGGCAGCGACGGTGCTCGGCTACGACGCGTCGGACTCGGTGGACCCCGACCAGGCGTTCAAGGAACTCGGCTTCGATTCGCTGGCGGCCGTGGCGCTCCGCAATCATCTCGGTGCCGCCACGGGTCTGCGGTTGCCGCCGACCATGGTGTTCGACCACCCGAGTCCGCGTGCCGTCGCCGAGTTCCTGCGCTCCGAACTCGTCCCGGACCCGATGTCCGTCGCCCTGGCCGACGTCGACCGGCTGCGCGCGACCATCGCCGAACTCGGCGAGGACAGCGAGGCGCGGTCCGCCATCGCACAGCGCCTGGGAAGCCTGTTGGCCGAGGTCGGCACGTCCGACGATGCGCATGCGGCCGCCGTCGACAAGATTCACGCCGCGACGAGTGAGGAGATCCTCGACCTCATCGATCGCGGTCTCTGACCCGAAACAGTGCGGGTGATCGCCGCCGGGAACACCGGCCGCGCAGGCGATACGATCGTCGCCGTCACAGGCCTCGAAAGGAATCACACGCCCCATGCGCCGCACCCTTGCTCTGACCGCCCTCACCGTCTGCTCCGCGGCAATCCTCACCGCCTGCGGTGGCGACAGCGACACCGCCGCAT
This sequence comes from Rhodococcus mengyinensis, assembly GCF_048381435.1. Taxonomy (NCBI): domain Bacteria; kingdom Bacillati; phylum Actinomycetota; class Actinomycetes; order Mycobacteriales; family Nocardiaceae; genus Rhodococcus; species Rhodococcus mengyinensis. Next base: position 157,937 of record NZ_JBLWIT010000109.1, read on the forward strand.
CCGAGACCACTTCCGCCTCGGCGTCCGTTGCGGCGAGGACGACCGCCGCCACCGCCCCCGGCAGCCGCGTGTTCTCGGTCGCCGACGACCCGCAGACGGCCGCCGACTACCTGGCCTACCTGCGTGCGAACAACCAGACCGTCACCGACGACGACCTGGCGGTCCATCAGGCCGGCGAGATCTGCACCGCCCTCGACGCAGGCAAGCCCCTCGATCAGGTGCGTGAGGAGTGGACGCCCATGCTCACCAGCGACGGCGTCTACCCGTACATCATCGGCGCGATCACGCGGTACTGCCCCGATCACGAGAACGTCCTCAACTAGTAGGCAGTAGGCGCTTCGCGCCCGTGCGCCTTTCTGGTTGTTGCAGCTACCAAAAAGGCGCACGGGCGGCGGAGCCGACCCTGTGGGAATACCTGGACGCAGCGGGTGTTACACACAATGAAGTAGTTGAACAATCAATTACCTGAGTACGAGGAGACACCCCATGCCTGCCGTGACGGTCGACAACATCCTTGCCCTGCCGCGTATCGACGCACCGGCTCCCGGCGCCGTCGACCGCCCGGTCCGTTCGCTCACCACCGCACCCGTCGGCTACGAGGGCGAAGGCTTCCCGGTTCGCCGGGCGTTCGCCGGCATCGACCTGACGGCCCTCGACCCGTTCATCCACATGGACCAGATGGGTGAGGTCGACTACGCACCCGGTGAACCCAAGGGCACCCCGTGGCATCCGCACCGCGGCTTCGAGACCGTCACCTACATGATCGACGGCATCATGGAGCACCAGGATTCCAACGGCGGCGGCGGCACCATCGGCGGCGGCGACACCCAGTGGATGACCGCGGGTGGCGGCATCCTGCACATCGAGACCCCGCCCGAGCACCTGGTGATGAGCGGTGGACTGTTCCACGGCGTCCAGTTGTGGGTGAACCTGCCGCGCGACAACAAGATGGCCGCGCCCCGCTACCAGGACATCACCGGCCAGAAGGTCGCCCTGCTGTCCTCGCCGGACGGCGGCGCGCTCGTTCGCGTGATCGCCGGTTACGTGGACGGACACCAGGGTCCCGGGTCCACGTACACGCCGATCAGCCTCGTGCATGCGACGATCGCACCGGGCGCGAGCCTGACGCTGCCGTGGAACCCCGAGTTCAACGCGCTCGCCTACGTCCTCGCGGGTGAGGGGCTCGTCGGTTCGGAGCGCCGTCCGATCCGAATGGGGCAGACGGCTGTCTACGGACGCGGTGACACGCTGACGATCGCCGCGGCCGACACGCAGGATTCGCGGACGAAGTCGTTCGAGGTGTTCCTCCTCGGCGGCAAGCCGATCCGCGAGCCGGTCGCGATGGCCGGACCGTTCGTCATGAACACCAAGGCCGAGGTGCTGCAGGCGTTCGAGGACTTCCAGGCCGGCCGCCTGGGTTCCGTTCCCGCGGCGCACGAAACGCTCGACTGACCCCACGTGAGTGGCATTGTGTGCCCGGGCACACAATGCCACTCACGTGCGGAAGACACTGCGCGACAGACGGTCCGGCGCCCCTGATCAGGGGCGCCGGATCTTCGCGTCGATGCGGTGGATACGCAGGTCGTCCTGCGGGATCCGGAACGTCTCGACCACCCGGACCGTCACGAGGGTGCGGCCGAAGAGTCCGGCGTCGAGGAGGTAGTCGACGGTGACGTCGTCGCCGTCGACCGTCCACACACAGTCGCGGATCGCCCGGATCACCCGGTACTGGGGGCCGCCGGACAGGCTTCGGCGCAGGTGATTTCCGGAGAACGCCGTCTTCAGCCCCACCTCGTAGCGCACGGCGCGCGGCTCGATGGGCACCGAGTTGCCGTCGTGGCTGAGCAACGCGTCCAGGTAGGCCCGGGCGACATCGACCTGTGTGTTCATGTCAGTAGTCGAACATTTCGGCCGCGGCGAGCACCAGCGTTTCCGCGTCGTCGCAGCTAGGCGCGGACGCCGCCACGGACGCCGTCGGCCGATTGGTGCGTTTGTCCCGTTCGCTCACCGGACTCGACGGCAGGTTCGTGTCGAACACCGCACCCGGGTAGAAGTAGTAGTGGCATTCGCGTGCGTCCCGGAAGTACGTGAACGTCTTGCCGCCGAGTTCGACCGCTTCGGGGCCGCCGGTCGGCGACGGTTCGGGCGACAGGGCCAGTTGCACGGACGCCGCGTCGCCGCCGCGGAGAGTGAGGAGACACTCGTAGGGACGGCTGCCAGGGGTGAACGTCTCGACGCCCCGCCCGGACATCTTCTCGACCACCCGGCACGGATCCTGCTGCGCGAGAGGGATATCCGAACGCACCGGCACCGGGGTGCGCAGCCTGCCGGTGACCGATCCGAGGACCGTGCGGGCCTCCGCGCAGTCGTCGCCGGCGGCGGAGTCACCCATTCCGCCCGCCCCGTCGAGATACGACACGTGCCCCCAGCGCCCCGGGGCGGTGGCGTCGTCCGGCACTCCCGGAACCGGGGGCAGCGCGAAGTAGAGGGTGCACGTGCCCGGGAGTGCGCCGACCGCGGGACGCACCTCGATTCCCGACGTCGCCTCGCCCGCACCGGTTTCTTCCGTGGGTTCGCGTTCGCCCACCGCCACCTCGACCCAGACGGGGTTGGCGGGCGTGCCGCGGGGTGGCACCAACTCGGCGTGGCACGTCGACAGATCGCCGACGGGACCGAACGCGGTGACCTGCCCGAGCGAGGCGACCAGATTTTCGTCGAGCAGGGAGCACGGGGCGATGTCGCGGGCCGCGGCGGCGACGGCCAACTCGACGCGGCTGTGATCGCTGACCGGCAGTCCGTAGATCGGCTCACCGACCCCCGCCACGCTCGGCGCCCCCTCGACCACCCCGGCACAGGAGGTGAGCAGTACCGCAAAAAGTGCGGCCACCAGCGGTGATGTCACCGTCGCGCTGCGGCCCACCGCTGTCTCCTCACTCGGACTTCGAACCCCGGCACGCGAACGATGGTGCCCGGAGTACAGTGCTGAGTATGCAGCGCGCACTCCTCCTTGGTTGCCGCGACGGGGTCTGATCCAGACTGGCTTCCCGTCGCGGGGTTTCTCGTGCGCCGGTCGACACAGCCGTTGGACTCAGAAAGTCCACATCGAACCTGGAGATCAATCCCATGTCCCCCGCTGACGCCTTTACATCCGGAACGCGCACCATCACGCCGCCTTCCAAGCCTGCTCCCTCCGATCAGCCTGAGTGGAACACGCAGAAGAATTCGTCGATGCCGACGTTCCGTTACCGCTCCTTCTCCGAGGAAGTGGAGCCGGTGTCGCTGCCGGACCGCTCGTGGCCCGACAAGATCATCGACCGCGCGCCGCAGTGGTGTGCGGTCGACCTCCGTGACGGCAACCAGGCGCTGATCGACCCGATGAGCCCCGCCCGCAAGCGCCGCATGTTCGAACTGCTGGTGCGGATGGGCTACAAGGAGATCGAGGTCGGCTTCCCGTCGGCCAGCCAGACGGACTTCGACTTCGTCCGCGAGATCATCGAAGACGGCGCGATTCCGGACGACGTCACCATCCAGGTACTCACGCAGTCCCGGCCGGAACTGATCAAGCGCACGTTCGAGGCCTGTGAGGGCGCGAACAAGGTGATCGTCCACTTCTACAACTCGACGTCCATCCTGCAGCGCCGGGTGGTGTTCAAGGCCGAGCGCGACGTGATCAAGAAGATCGCGACCGACGCTGCGACCCTGGCCCTCGAAGAGGCGAAGAAATACCCCGACACGCAGTGGCGCTGGGAGTACTCCCCCGAGTCGTACACCGGCACGGAACTCGAGTACGCCAAGGAGGTGTGCGACGCCGTCACCGAGGTGCTGCAGCCGACGCCGGAGAACCCGGTGATCCTGAACCTGCCCGCCACCGTCGAGATGGCGACGCCCAACGTGTACGCCGACTCCATCGAGTGGATGCACCGCAACCTGGCCCGCCGCGACTCGGTCATCCTGTCGCTGCACCCCCACAACGACCGCGGCACCGGCGTGGCCGCCGCCGAGCTGGGCTACCAGGCCGGCGCCGACCGCATCGAGGGCTGCCTGTTCGGCAACGGTGAACGCACCGGCAACGTCTGCCTGGTCACGCTCGGACTCAACATGTTCACCCGGGGCGTCGACCCGCAGATCGACTTCTCGAACATCGACGAGATCCGCCGCACCGTCGAGTACTGCAATCAGCTGCCCGTCCACGAACGCCACCCGTACGGCGGCGACCTCGTGTACACCGCGTTCTCCGGCAGCCACCAGGACGCGATCAACAAGGGTCTGGACGCCATGAAGTTCGACGCCGACTCGCAGGACGCGGACGTCGACGACATCCTGTGGGCGGTGCCCTACCTGCCGATCGACCCCAAGGACGTGGGCCGCACGTACGAGGCCGTGATCCGCGTCAACTCGCAGTCCGGCAAGGGCGGCGTCGCGTACATCATGAAGGCCGATCACGGGCTGGTGCTGCCGCGTCGCCTGCAGATCGAGTTCTCGCAGGCCGTCCAGCGGATCACCGACGGCGAGGGTGGCGAGGTGTCGCCCAAGGAGATGTGGGACGTCTTCCACGAGGAGTACCTGGCTCCGATCACGCCGCTCGAGCGGATGAAGCAGAAGGTCACGGCGTCCGAGGAGGACGGCGGCACCGACTCCATCACCGCGACCGTGAAGGTCGACGGCAAGGAGCACGAGATCTCGGGTTCGGGCAACGGCCCGCTCGCCGCGTTCGTCGACGCGCTCGCCACGATCGACTTCGACGTGCGGGTTCTCGACTACTCCGAGCACGCCATGTCGGCCGGTGACGACGCCCAGGCGGCCGCGTATGTCGAGTGCGCGGTGACCGCTCCCGACGGACGGAACACCGTGGTCTGGGGTGTCGGCATCGCGACGTCGATCACCACCGCGTCACTGCGGGCCGTCGTGTCGGCGGTCAACCGCGCGCACTGACCGCTTCCCGACCCTCGCTGCCGCAGGCGCGCACCACGCGCACCTGCGGCAGCGCCGTTTCCGGCCGCAATAAACGCCCACCTCCGAGGCGCCAGGTGACTACCCTGGTAACGGAGTCCACACCGGACCCGAACCGCCTCGGACCCTTCGGGGGGCGTCGTGAATCTGGCATTTCAACAGCATCTTCCGGTCCGTCCGTATCCGGCCCGGCGCCGTCCCAAGGGCAGCTTCTTCTACAAGATGATCACGACGACGGATCCCAAGGACCTGGGGATCCTGTACCTGATCACGTCGTTCGTCTTCTTCATGGCCGGCGGTCTGATGGCCCTGCTGATCCGCGGCGAACTCGCCGTCCCGGGTCTGCAGTTCCTGTCGAACGAGCAGTACAACCAGCTGTTCACGATGCACGGCACGATCATGCTGCTGCTGTACGCGACGCCGATCGTGTTCGGGTTCGCCAATTACATCCTGCCGCTGCAGATCGGCGCCCCCGACGTCGCGTTCCCCCGTCTCAACGCGTTCAGTTACTGGGCGTTCCTGTTCGGCGGCACCATCGCGATCGCGGGTTTCATCACCCCCGGCGGTGCCGCGGATTTCGGCTGGACGGCATACTCGCCGCTGACGAGCGCGCTGCATGCGCCGGGTGTCGGCGCCGATCTGTGGATCATGGGGCTGGCGCTGTCCGGTCTCGGCACCATCCTCGGCGGGGTCAACATGATCACCACCGTCATCTGCCTGCGAGCCCCGGGCATGATCATGTTCCGGATGCCGATCTTCACGTGGAACATCTTCATCACCAGCATCCTGATCCTGGTGGCGTTCCCGATCCTCACCGCGGCGCTGATGGGGCTGTTCGTCGACCGCCACCTGGGCGGGAATCTGTACGACCCGGCCACCGGCGGCGTGCTGCTGTGGCAGCACCTGTTCTGGTTCTTCGGCCATCCGGAGGTGTACATCGTCGCGCTGCCGTTCTTCGGCATCGTGTCGGAGATCTTCCCGGTCTTCAGCCGCAAACCGCTCTTCGGGTACAGCGGTCTCGTCTACGCGACGATCGCCATCGCGGCCCTGTCGATCGCCGTGTGGGCGCACCACATGTACGCGACGGGCGCGGTGCTGTTGCCGTTCTTCTCGTTCATGACGTTCCTCATCGCGGTGCCCACCGGGGTGAAGATCTTCAACTGGATCGGCACCATGTGGAAAGGGCAGCTGACGTTCGAGACCCCCATGCTGTTCTCGCTCGGCTTCCTCATCACGTTCATCTTCGGCGGCCTCACCGGCGTCATCCTCGCGAGCCCGCCGCTGGACTTCCACGTCACCGACAGCTACTTCGTGATCGCCCACTTCCACTACGTGCTGTTCGGGACGATCGTTTTCGCCACATACGCGGGCATCTACTTCTGGTTCCCGAAGATGACAGGCCGCATGCTCGACGAGCGTCTCGGCAAATGGCATTTCTGGACCACGTTCACCGGTTTCCACGGCACGTTCCTCGTCCAGCACTGGCTCGGCGCCGAGGGGATGCCGCGCCGCTACGCCGACTACCTGCCCTCGGACGGCTTCACCGTCCTCAACTCGGTCTCCACGGTGTTCGCGTTCGTCTTGGGCGCGTCGACCGTGCCGTTCGTCTGGAACGTCTTCAAGAGCTACCGCTACGGCGAGGTGGTCACGGTGGACGACCCGTGGGGTTTCGGCAACTCGCTCGAATGGGCGACGACCTGCCCGCCGCCGCGGCACAACTTCACCGAGCTGCCGCGCATCCGCTCCGAGCGGCCGGCGTTCGAACTGCACTATCCGCACATGGTCGACCGAATGCACCGCGAGGCACACGTGGGTGTGCGGGGCGCAGTGGCGCACGCGACCGAACCGGCGTCCGCCGACCCGAAGGTAAACCGTCAGTAACATCCGCGTGAAAGTTCCCTTCCCCGAGAGCTTCTCGAGGAACCGGACGAAAACGACTCTGTGACAAAGCGTTGCAGATACCTCGACGGAGGACGCCCAGTTCGACGGAATTCCGGCGTTATTACTCTCTCGTAGGGTCGACACGCAAGTCCTTGAACGCTTGACAAGCCGATCGGGGCCTCGCAGAAGTTACGCGCGGGTACATATTTTCGACGTTATGCTCGCATTCCCCGAGCAGCGGACCCGCAATGGCGCAGGTCCGACGATCGCGTTCGGGGCGCCCCTGGAGTTAGTCAAGTGGGTTGTGCAGGGGTGCACGTGTCCGCGAAGGCGGCACCCAGTCCTCGGCGGACATGGCCTTGGCCATCGAAACACTCTGCGGATCAATGAGTTTTACGGAAACGGAGCGATAACAGATGTTCAAGCGAATAGCGATAGTCAACCGCGGCGAGGCGGCGGTCCGCCTGATTCGTGCGGTGCGCGAACTGAACGCCGAGCACAACTACGGCATCCGCACGATCGCACTGCACACCGAGGCGGAACGCCGCGCGATGTTCGTTCGGCAGGCCGACGAGGGTGTGTGCTTGCGCACAGTCAAGACCGGCACCGCCTACCTCGATCACGCCGAGCTGGCCCGCGCGCTGCGCGAGAGCAAGGCCGACGCCGTGTGGGTCGGCTGGGGCTTCGTCGCCGAGGATCCCGCGTTCGTCGAGGTTTGCGAGCAGCTCGGCATCACGTTCATCGGCCCGCCCGCCGAAGCGATGCGCCTGCTGGGCGACAAGGTGGAGGCCAAGCTCCTCGCGGAGAAGGTGGAGGTCCCGGTCGCGCCGTGGAGCGGCGGCCCCGTCGCCACCCGCGCCGACGCCCGCCGTCACGCCCAGGCCATCGGCTACCCGCTCATCATCAAGGCCCGCTCCGGTGGTGGTGGCCGCGGTATCCGCAAGGTGTGGTCCGAGGACGAACTCGAACTCGCGCTCGAACGCACCCAGGGTGAGGCCCAGCGGTCCTTCGGTGACCCCGTCGTGTTCATCGAACGACTGGTTACCGACGCACGCCACGTCGAGGTACAGGTAATTGCCGACAACTTCGGCAACGTCTGGGCTCCCGGTGTGCGCGACTGCTCCATCCAGCGCAAGAACCAGAAGGTCATCGAGGAGTCCAGCTCCCCGCTCCTCACCGCCGAGCAGTCGAACCACCTGCGCACCGTCTCCGCAGAGCTCGTGCGCGCCGCCGGCTACCGCGGCGCCGGCACGGTCGAGTACCTGTACCAGCCCGAGCAGAAGACGTTCACGTTCCTCGAGGTCAACACCCGCCTGCAGGTCGAGCACCCCATCACCGAGGCCACCACCGGCATCGACCTGGTGAAGCTGCAGATCCTCGTCGCGAGCGGTGAGCCGCTGGTCGGCGACTGCCCGCCCGAGTTCGGTCACGCCGTCGAGGCCCGCCTCAACGCGGAGGACGCCGCCAACGGCTTCGCTCCCGCGCCCGGCGCGGTGCAGCTGCTCAAGTTCCCGCTCGGCAGCGGTCTCCGCGTCGACACCGGCATCGCCCAGGGCGATGTCATCCCGCCCGACTACGACTCGATGGTCGCCAAGGTCATCGCCTGGGGTCGCGACCGCTCCGAGGCGCTCGCGCGTCTGCGCACCGCGCTCCGCGAGACCACGGTCGTGCTGCAGGGCGGCACCACCACCAAGTCGTTCCTGCTGGACCTGCTGGACCGCGAAGAGGTCATCTCGGCGTCCGCGGACACCGGCTGGCTGGACCGCACCGACGCAGGCAACTCCAACGTCCCGTCCCGGACCGCGGACGTCGCCCTGATCGCCGCCGCCATCGACGTCTACGACGCCGAGGAGAAGCTCGAGCGTGAGGCGTTCCTGTCGTCCGCTCGCGGTGGACGCCCCCGCGCCGGCCACGCCATCGGCCGCAAGGTGGAGCTCAGCTACCAGGGCCAGGCCTACGGACTCACCGTCACGCAGGTCGGCGCCCACACCTACCGCGTCGACGGGGACGCCCCCGAGACCGAGGTCGAGGTCGACCGCCTCAGCGAGTTCGAGAGCCGCCTGGTGATCGGCGACCGCCGCCACCACGTCGTCTCGGTCGCGGGCCGCGCCCAGTACCTCGTCGAGGTCGACGGCATCAGCCACCAGATCAGCCAGGACGAGGCCGGCGTCGTCCGCGCACCGGCTCCCGCAGTCGTGGTCGCGGTGCCCGTGTCCGTCGGCGACGAGGTCGAGGTCGGCGCCACGCTGGTCGTCCTCGAGAGCATGAAGATGGAGACCGCGGTCCGCGCCCCCGTCGCAGGCCGGGTGCGGGAAGTTCTCGCCATGGTCAACTCCCAGGTCGACGCCGGGACGGCACTGCTGCGCGTCGAGGAGAGCTCCGAGGAGTCCACCGCTCCGAAGTCGCCTCGCGTCGAATTCGATCTCGGTGCTCCCGCTTCGCACGGGAACACCCGGGCCGATGCCCTCGAGCAGATCGACGCACTCGCCGCACTGCTCACCGGTTACGACGTCAGCGCGAAGCGGGCCGGTGTGCTCCTCGCCGATTACGAGAAGCTGCGCGCCGAGATCGCCGGCGACCCGGATCTCGTGCAGGCGGAGCTCGCCCTGCTGAACACGTTCGCGGACATCTGCGAGATCGGACGTAACCGTCCGACCGCAGCCGAGGAGGACGGTGACGAGCGCGTCCACAGCCCGCGCGAGCACTTCCACACCTACCTCCACACCCTCGACGTCGAGCTCGAAGGCCTGCCCGAGTCGTTCACGACCCGGCTGTCGCGGGCGCTGCGTCACTACGACGTCACCGACCTCGAGCGCACCGCCGAGCTGGAGGAGGCGGTCTACCGCCTGTTCCTCGCGCAGCAGCGCATGGACAACCAGGTTCCCGTCATCGCCGCCCTGCTCGATCGGTGGCTGAACGAAAAGAACGCTCCCGGCCGCGCACCCAGCGGACTCGGTGAGGTCCTGGACCGGCTGATCATCGCCACCCAGGTCCGATACCCGGTGATCGGCAACGTCGCCCGCAACGTGCGGTTCCGGTTCTTCGACGAGCCGCAGATCCGCAAGGCCCGCGAGCAGGTCTACGACGGTGTCCGCGGCAGCCTCGAGTACCTCGCCGAGCGTCCCGACGCCGCCGACTACCAGGAACGCCTCGAGGCCCTGGTCGCCACCCCGCAGTCGCTGACCGAGCTCCTCGGGCAGCGGATCGCACGCAAGAGCACGACCGTCGGGCCGCTGCTCGAGGTCGTCACCCGTCGCTACTACGACATCCGCACGCTCGAGGACGTCACGTCCTTCGACCGCAACGGACGGCGTTTCGTCACCGGTAACTTCGATCTGCTCGGCGAGCGCCTCAACCTGGTGTCGGCCGTTGCCGAGTACGCCGAACTGCCCGGTGCGCTCGACGAGATCGGTGCCGTCGCCTCGGAGAACCCCGAGAACCTCGTCCTCGACCTCTACCTGTCGTGGACCGCACCGCCCGCCGACCCGAACACGATGTCCGAGGACCTGCGGAAGGCGCTGGCGGCGCTGCCGCTGGCCGCGACCTGCCGCCGGGTCACGGTGTCCGTCTTCGGCGGAACCGACGTGGACGTCCGCAAGTTCACGTACCGCCCGGACGCAGGTGTCCTCGCGGAAGAGAAGCTGATCCGGGACATGCACCCGCTCACCGGCCAGCGACTCGACCTGTGGCGCCTGAAGAACTTCGACGGCACCCGCCTCCCCGCGGTCGCCGACACGTTCCTGTTCAACCTGGTCTCGCGCGACAACCCCACCGACGAACGCCTCATCGCGCTCGCCGAGATCCGCGACATCACGCCGGTCCGCAACGAGGACGGCCAGGTCATCGGTGTTCCCGCCGCGGAACGCGTCCTGCAGTCGTGCCTCGACGGCATCCGCCGGGCGCAGGCCACGCGCGGCAGCAAGCGCAAGCTCGACGCCAACCGCGTCGTGCTGTACGTGTGGCCGAAGATCGACGTCCCGGTCGAGGACCTCGAGGCGTTCGCCCGGGTCGCGGCACCGCTCACCGCGGGCGCCGGACTCGAGGAGATCACCGTGATCGCCCGGCTCCAGGGCGAGCCCGGCACGGAGTCGCGGGAGAAGGCTCTGCGCTTCTCCTACCGCACCGGTGCAGGCGTGGTCGTCAAGGTCACCGAGCCGCCGACCGAGCCGCTGCAGCCGCTCGACGCGTACACGCAGAAGGTCCGCAGCTCACGTGCCCGCGGCACCGTCTACCCGTACGAGCTGATCCCGCTGCTCACCGGCCGCGACGGCAGCTTCGTCGAGCACGACCTGGACGAGACGGGCCAGCTGGTTCCCGTCGAGCGTCCGTACGGTCAGAACAAGGCCGGCCTCGTCGTCGGTCTGGTCACCGCCCGCACCGACCGGCATCCCGAGGGAATGACCCGCGTCGCGCTCTTCGGTGACCCGACGAAGGCCCTCGGCACGGTCGCAGAAGCCGAGTGCGCCCGCCTCGTCGCCGGTGTGGACCTGGCCGAGAAGCTGGGTGTCCCGGTCGAGTGGTTCGCGCTGTCGTCCGGCGCGACGATCTCCATGGACAGCGGCACCGAGAACATGGACTGGGTGTCCCGCGGCCTGCGTCGCCTCATCACGTTCACGCAGAACGGTGGCGAGGTCAACGTGATCGTGGCCGGCATCAACGTCGGTGCGCAGCCGTACTGGAACGCCGAAGCCACGATGCTGATGCACACCAAGGGCATCCTCGTCATGACGCCGGACAGTGCCATGGTGCTCACCGGTAAGAACTCGCTCGACTACTCGGGTGGCGTCTCGGCCGAGGACAACTTCGGCATCGGTGGTTACGACCGCGTGATGGGCCCGAACGGTGAGGCGCAGTACTGGGCGCCGAACCTGCCCGCCGCGTGCGAGATCCTGTTCGCGCACTACGACCACGCGTACGTCGTTGCCGGAGAACGCTTCCCGCGTCGGGCGCAGACCAGCGACCCGATCGGGCGCGACGTGCGGTCCTTCCCGCACATCCACCCGTCCAGCGACTTCACCACGGTCGGCGACATCTTCTCCGCGGAGACGAACCCGGAACGCAAGAAGCCGTTCGACATTCGCACGGTGATGCGTTCGCTCGTCGACCAGGACCACGCGGTGCTGGAGCGGTGGGCCGACATGGCGGACGCCGACACGTCCGTCGTGTTCGACGCGCACCTCGGCGGTTACCCGGTGAGCGTCATCGGCATCGAGTCGCGGGCCATCGCCCGTAAGGGATGGTCGCCGGCCAACGGTCCCGACCAGTGGACCGCGGGAACGCTGTTCCCGCAGTCGTCGAAGAAGACGGCCCGGGCGATCAACGCCGCCAGCGGCAGCCGTCCGCTCGTGGTGCTGGCCAACCTGTCCGGCTTCGACGGTTCCCCGGACTCGCTGCGGCACATCCAGCTCGAGTACGGCGCCGAGATCGGCCGCGCCATCGTCAACTTCGACGGCCCGATCGTGTTCTGCGTCGTCTCCCGCTACCACGGTGGCGCGTTCGTGGTGTTCTCCGGAGCACTGAACGACAACATGGAGGTGCTGGCGGTCGAGGGTTCGTTCGCGTCGGTCCTCGGTGGTGCCCCCGCCGCGGCCGTGGTGTTCACCCGCGAGGTCAACTCTCGGGTGGCCGCCGACCCGTCGATCCGGGAGCTCGAGGCCAACCTGGCGGGCGCCCAGAACGACGCCCAGCAGGCTCACCTGCGGGTGGAGTTGGCCGCCCAGCAGGCTGCGGTGCGCAACGAGAAGCTCGGTGAGGTCGCGGCCGAGTTCGAGGCCGTGCACAACATCCAGCGGGCTCAGCGGGTCGGCTCCGTCGACGCCGTCATCCCGGCCGTCGAACTGCGTCCGTACATCATCGGTGCGGTCGAGCGCGGCATGCGCCGGGCGGTCGAAGCAGGCAAGTAGTCCCCACCCGAACGGCCGCGGCACCTACCGGTGTCGCGGCCGTTTGGCGTTTCCGCCACCGCGGGCGGGGAGTCCGCACCGGCCGCATTTCACCTGTTTCGGATGACGCGGGTGCCCCGGCCCGGTGCGATAGTCAGCGCAGAGTGAATTCGACTGTGAATGGAGCGCTGCAATGGACTCTTTCTGGGACTTTCTCTGGGTGATCATCGTCACCTTCGGCTTCGTGGCCTACCTGATCCTGTTGTTCTCCATCATCACCGACCTGTTCCGCGACCATAAGACGTCGGGCTGGGCGAAGGCCATCTGGATCATCTTCCTGTTCTTCATCCCCCTGCTGACCGCGCTGGTGTATCTCATCGTCAAGAGCGACGGCATGGCCCAGCGGTCGATGGCGGCCGCGCAGGAGGTGAAGCAGGCCCAGGACAGCTACATCCGTTCCGTGGCGGGCAAGTCCTCGGCCGAGCAGATCGCGGACGCGAAGGCCCTGCTCGATGCAGGCACCATCACACAGCAGGAGTACGAGACGCTGAAGGCCAAGGCGCTGGCCTGACCCCGCACCGTCACCGTCGAAGGCCCGCCCCGGTGCGGGCCTTCGTGCTGTCGGGGGTCAGTCCCGCACCCGTGCCGCGACGTCCCGGAACGCCTGCAGCACCGTGGCCACCGCGGGAACGTCGTCGGCTGCCGGCCGCCGGGCCAGCTCGTAGATGCGGGCCGCGCGCACCCCGGCGAGCGGCAGCTGCACCACCGTGCGGCTCGTCACCGCATGGCGGGCCAGCAGGGCCACGCCGTGACCGCCGGCGACGAGTTCCTCGATGACCCGGAAGTCGTTGATGCGCATCACCACATGCGGCTGCACACCGGTCGCGGCGGCCACCGACATCAGCACGTCGTCGACGGGGAACCCGCCGCGCACACTGATCCACCTCTCGTCCGCCAACTGGTCCGGGCGGACCGCATCCTGTCCGGCGAGCGGATGGCCGGGCGGCAGGATGAGGTCGATGGGTTCGCGCATCAACGGTTCGGCCGTCACCCGCGGCGAGGACGTGTCCGGGGCCCGCTCGTCGCGATGGGTGAGGACCACGTCGTAATCGGCGAGCAGGGTGGGCACCGCGGCGGCGGGCAGGTCCTCGTCGCGCGCCTGCACGTCCACCCCACTGCCTTCGAGCGCGTCCAGCAGTCCGGGCAGCAGCAGCGCGGCGCCGGACGGGAACAGCGCCACCCGCACCCGCCCGCGCGGCGAACCGCGGTAGGCGCTCATCTCCGCCGCCGCACGGTCCAGGGCGGCCACGACGTCGTCGGCGCGGACGACGAGCGCCTGACCGGCGTCCGTGAGCCGCAACCGGCGGCCGGCGGGTTCGAGCAGGGTCACCCCGGCCTCCCGCGACAGGATCTTGAGCTGCTGCGACACCGCCGACGGCGTCATCGACAACGCCTGCGCGGTCGCCGCCACCGTCCCACGGTCCGCGAGCTCGCGCAGCACGCGCAACCGGGTCGCATCCATGTAGCAAAACTACATTGATAGTGCACTTTAATGCGCTTGTCCTGATCATTTCAGGCCCTCACGATGGAATGCATGACCTCCCGCGACCGGCTGCTCGGACTCACCGTCGTCGTCCTGTGGGGGCTCAACTTCCTCGCCATTCGCGCGGGCCTCGATCACTTCCCGCCGTTCTTCTTCGCCGCGCTGCGATTCTTCGTCATCGCGATCCCGGTGATCCTGTTCGTTCCCCGGCCACAGGTCCCGCTGAAGTGGCTGCTGGTGTACGGCCTCGGGTTCGGCGTCGGCCAGTTCGCCTTCCTGTTCTGGGCCATGCACGTCGGCATGCCCACCGGGCTGGCATCGCTGGTCCTGCAGTCGTCCGCACCGTTCACCGTGGTCCTCGGCGCGGTCCTGCTGCGGGAGCGACTGCGGCCGGCACAGGTGTGCGGACTACTGGTGGCGATAGCCGGAATGACCCTCATCGGCTGGGACCGCGCCCAGCACGCCGCGCTGCTGCCGGTGGCCCTGACGCTGCTCGCGGGACTGTCGTGGGCGGTGGGCAACATCGGCAACCGCAAGGCCGCGTCGGACCAGCCGATGCGCCTGATGCTGTGGATGTGCGTCATTCCGCCGCTGCCGATGCTGGCGTTGTCGCTCGGCGTGGAGGGACCGTCCGCGGGCTGGAACTCCCTGACGTCGTCGCTGGAGGGCACCGGCCCGCTCGCGCTCGCGGGCCTCGCCTACATCGTGATTCTCGGCACGGTCGCGGGCTCGGGTCTGTGGACGGCACTGCTCAGCCGCTACCCCGCCGGGATGGTCGCACCGTTCTCCCTGCTGGTTCCGATCGTCGGGATCGGGGCGTCCTGGCTGGTGCTGCACGAGGAGCCGAGCGTCCTGTCGCTGATCGGCGGGGCCGTCGTCATCGCCGGTGCCGCCGCCACCCAGGTGAGTGGCAGGGTGCGTCCGAGCACACTTTCGCACTCACCTGCCCCCGCGCGAGTCGGCGTCTGACCGGACCCTGTGCAAAACTCGCGGAGTGAGTACTGGAACTGGGATCACGACGCGTGGCAAGCTCGCCCTGCGCGCAGCGGCGTCGGCCTCGTGGGCGTCGCAGAAGGCGGGCCGGGGCAAGGGCTCGATGATCGGCGGACTGATCGCCCTGAAGATCGACCCGACACTGATGGAGCAGCTCGGCGCAGGCCGGCGCACCGCGGTGATCACCGGCACCAACGGCAAGTCCACCACCACCCGGATGACCGCGGCGGCGCTCTCCACCCTCGGTGAGGTCGCGACGCAGGCGGACGGCGCCAACATGGACGCCGGCATCGTCGCGGCGCTCAGCACCCGCGTCCACGCGCCCCTCGCCGCCCTCGAGGTCGACGAACTCCACGTCCCGCACGTCTCCGACGCGGTCAACCCCGAGGCCCTGGTGCTGCTCAACCTCAGCCGCGACCAACTCGACCGGGTCGGCGAGATCAACATGATCGAACGCAAACTCCGCGCCTGCGTCGCCGCGC
The DNA here is from genome assembly GCF_048381435.1 of Rhodococcus mengyinensis. Classification (NCBI taxonomy): domain Bacteria; kingdom Bacillati; phylum Actinomycetota; class Actinomycetes; order Mycobacteriales; family Nocardiaceae; genus Rhodococcus; species Rhodococcus mengyinensis. The sequence continues at coordinate 173,668 of NZ_JBLWIT010000109.1, forward strand.
ACCCGGAGGCCGTCGTGATCGCCAACTGCGACGACGTCCTCGTCACCTCGGTGGCCTACGACGCGAAGAACGTCGTCTGGGTCGCCGCGGGCGGCGGATGGGCCAGCGACGCCGCCAGCTGTCCGCGCACCGGCGAACCCATCGTGTGGGAGGGCTCGCACTGGCGCAGCACGGGTTCCGACTTCGCGCGCCCGACCCCCGACTGGTGGCTGGACGACGAAAACCTGTACGGGCCCGACGGTCTGAAGATCCCGATGACACTCGCCCTGCCCGGACGCGCCAACCGCGGCAACGCCGCGCAGGCCGTCGCTGCGGCCGTTGCGATGGGCGCGAAGGCGGAGGACGCCGTCGCCGCGGCGGCCACCGTCCAGGAGGTCGCGGGCCGCTACAGCACCGTCGAGGTCGGGTCGCACTCCGTGCACATGCTGCTCGCCAAGAACCCCGCCGGCTGGCAGGAAGCGCTGTCGATGATCGACCCCACCGTCGACGGACTCGTGATCGCCGTCAACGGGCAGGTTCCCGACGGCGAGGACCTGTCCTGGCTGTGGGACGTGCGGTTCGAGCACTTCGAGGGCGTCAAGGTGGTGGCGGCCGGCGAACGCGGCACCGACCTCGCCGTCCGTCTCACGTACGCCGGCGTCGAGCACACGCTCGACCCGAACCCGTTGCGGGCCATCGCGTCCTGCCCGCCCGGACGCGTCGAGGTGCTCGCCAACTACACCGCCTTCCGCGACCTGAACACCGCCATCGCGAAGGAGGCGCGCAATGCCTGACTCGACCGTACGCATCGGCCTGGTGCTGCCCGACGTGATGGGCACCTACGGCGACGGCGGCAACGCCCTGATCCTCCGGCAGCGACTGCGCATGCGCGGATACGACGCGGAGATCGTCGAGATCACGCTGAACGACCCGGTCCCGGAGTCCCTCGACGTGTACACGCTCGGCGGGGCCGAGGACTCGGCGCAGCGCCTCGCCACCCGGCACCTCGCCAAGTACCCCGGACTGCAGAAGGCCGCCGAACGCGGCGCCCCCGTCCTGGCGATCTGCGCCGCGATCCAGGTGCTCGGCAACTGGTACGAGACGTCGAGCGGCGAACGCGTCGAGGGTGTCTCGATGCTCGACGTCACCACGTCCCCGCAGGCGACCCGTTCCATCGGTGAAGTGATCACGACACCACGGATGGACGGGTTGACGCAGCCGCTCACGGGGTTCGAAAACCACCGCGGCGGAACCACACTCGGCTCCGGCGCCCGCGGCCTCGCCCGGGTCACGCACGGCGTCGGCAACGGCGTCGGGGACGGGCTCGAAGGCGTCGTCCAGGGTTCCGTGATCGGCACGTACATGCACGGACCCGCGCTCGCCCGCAACCCCGAACTCGCCGACCTGCTCCTGAAACGGGCGCTGGGCGTCGACGAACTCGCGCCGCTCGATCTGCCGGAGGTCGCGCAGTTGCGCCGGGAGCGCCTGCGCGTCTGAGCACGTGAGTGGCAAAGCGTCGTCCCGTACTCTTTCTCACTCACCTCCGCAGGTGAGTGAGAAAGAGTGGCCGGGCGCTCTTTCTCACTCACGCGGGCAGGCCGGACAGCGGCGCGACATATCGGCCCATCCTTCGCGGACCAACACCCGGCGCACTTCCTCGAATACCCCGCAGGGGTCGCGGGTCGTCTCCTCCCACCCGTAGACCAACCGTGGACGGTCGGCCAGCTCCGCCGCGTTGTCGCGCCGACGGTCACGGAAGCGGGACTGTTGCGCGCTGTGATACTGCTGCCCGTCGAGCCGGACGATCAGCGGCACACCCATCGGGCTGTAATCGACGTCCTCGTACAGAATCCGGCCGTCCACGACGTGCGGCATCTGACGTTTCCCGCTCGGCAGCCCGTGCGCCCGTTCGACGTCGAGTGCGTAACGATGTTCGAGCGCCGATTGAACGCCGTCGCCGAGCAGCATCACGGCGTCGGCGATGTCGGTCGCATATCGGTGCGGACGCCGGACCTCGAGTTTCCGCCGGAGCACCTCGACGTGGACCTTGCCACTCGTGGCGGCCTCGATGAACCGGAGGGCCGCCTCCCTCGGGGTGGCCTCGGACACCGCAAGGTCGATCACCGTGTCGGCCAACGACGTCCGTGGCCGGCGGAACGGGACCGAGATGTGCTCGAATGCGCGGGACCGATGGACCACGACGCCACCATGAACGAGTGCGTAGCCGATCGAGGTGGGGCGCGGACCGCCGGGTGAGCGGACCGTCGGCCCCTGATTCACCGCCGAGCAGTTGTAGGGGACGGTGATGTGGACCGGTGCCGGCGGGGCGTCGCCGCGGAGCAGTCCCCATTCCTCGGCCGCGGTCCGGTGACTCAGGATCGCCCGGCCGCCGTACAGGAGTGCGGCGGAGAGGGCCATCGGGCGGGTGAGCGGACCGTTGGTGACCGCGATGACGCGCGGCAGCACCCGCAGCCACTGGCCGGACACCACACGATGTCGGAGTGCGGTGGCACTGACGCCGTGCGCCCGGAGCTGTGCCGTGGTGACGACGCCGTCCTGGGCGTCGAGAATGGTCTGCCATGAGTCGTGTTCCATGCTCGGAACGGTGTCGGCCCGCCCCGACAGGAACCGCCCCTAACCACCATTTTTTCCACAGCCTGTGGATAACCCATGTGAGTGAGAATGCGCCCCCGGGCACACATCGACACTCACGTGCGGAGCGCAACCGAAGGGTTGCAGAACGTCGGAAAGAGTGCAACCATGGAGTTGCACATCAACCGTCGTCGAAAAAGGTGACCCACCATGGACGCATCGAGCAGCATCACCCGGACCGTCGTCGTGAACGCCCCGAGATCGGCGGTGTGGGCGGCGATCACGGATCCCGACAAGATCAGCCAGTGGTTCGGGCAGCGCACGTCGCTCGACCTCAGCGTCGGCGGCAAGGCCGCCTTCACCTGGGACGAGCACGGCACCGCCCGCGCCGTCGTCACGGAGGTCGACGAACCGAACGCCTTCGGCTTCCGCTGGGCCGCCGACATCGACGCCGACCCGGTGATCGGCAACTCCACCCTCGTGCGGTTCACGCTGTCCGAGCACGCGTCCGGCACCGAACTGACAGTCGTCGAGACCGGATTCGACACCCTCGACCGCGACGTGGCCGACCAGAAGAGGGCCCGTGAGGGCAACGTCCAGGGCTGGCACGCCGAACTCGACGAACTGGTCGCGTACCTGCACGGCGTGAAGGCATGACAGTGGGCACGTACGCCGAACTGGCCTCGGTGTTCGCGGCACTGTCCGACGAAACCCGCTGGGAGATCCTCACCGAACTCGGGCGGGCCGACCAGTCGGCGTCGTCGCTCGCCACCCGGCTTCCGGTGTCGCGGCAGGCCATCGCGAAGCATTTGAATGCGCTGCAGGCCTGCGGACTGGTGGAGTCGGTGAAGGTGGGCCGCGAGATCCGCTACCGCGCGCTGGGCGCGGAGCTCAACAAGACGGCGCGGACGTTGGAACGGATCGGCGCCGAGTGGGATCGCCGGCTGGCCGCCATCAAGCAGATCGCGGAATCGATGGAGGAGTAAAGACCCCAGACAGGGGTTCGGCCGGGAATGCTTCTGCATTCTCGGCCGGATCTCTGCTTCTCGAGTTTTCTCTGCTCACAGGTACATTTCCTCGATCCGCATCACTGACGATACACGCGAGTGATCTACGTCACAAGAGGCTCTACCGGACTTTTCTTCACCCGATCGTGCCCGGGCAGGGCCAGGGACACCGCGAACACCAGGACCGCCAGCACGGCGCACACCCCGTAGGCGATCGAGAAACCGGCGGCCGAGGCGACACCGCCCACCATGCTCGCCGCCAGGACCGTCGCGACCACCGCACTGCACATGGTGGTCCCCATCGTCCGCAGCAGGACGTTGACGCCGTTGGCCGCGGCCATCTGCGTGGACGGCACGGCCCGGACGATCAGCATCGGCAGCGTGCTGTACACCAGCGCGGTGCCGACGGCCGCGACCCCGAGCGCGGCGATCACCATCCACAACTCCTTGTGCGGCACCGTGTGCAGCGCGTAGCCGAGGACGAGACAGATCGCGCCCGACAGGATCGTCACCTTCGACCCGTAGCGTTCGGACACCCGGGCGCCGACCTGCGCGAAGACGATCATCGACAGACTCGTCGGCAGCTGGCACACCGCGGCCTGGAGAATCGTCAGGCCGTAGCCGGCGTCTCCGCGGGGCGCCTGCAGCAGCTGGGTGGTGATGAGGGCGTTTCCGTAGAACGCGAACCCGACGAGCAGCGCCGTGACATGCGGCAGCAGCACCGACCGTCGCGCCGACACCCGCAGGTCCACCAGCGGGTTCCGGTTTCGCAGCTGCTGATGTCCCCACAGCGCGAACAGGAACACCGCGGACGCGAACATGCCCAGCACCGCGGGGCTACCCCAGCCCCACGAGCTGCCCTGGGTGATCGGGACGAGCAGGCAGACGAGGGCCGCGGTGAGACCGACGGCGCCGACGCCGTCGAACCGCCCACCGGACCGCACCTCGGACTCGCGGATGAACAGCACCGCGGCCGTGGTGACCGCGAGCCCGATTCCCGCGATGACCCAGAAGAGGACGTGCCAGTTGGAGTACTCGGCGACGGACGCCGCGAACGGCAGTCCGAGCGCGGTGCCGATCCCGAGGGTCGAGCTCATCATGGCGATGGCGCCGTTGACCTTCTCCCGCGGCAATTCGTCGCGGAGGATCGAGATTCCGACCGGGATGACGGCGGCGCCTGCCCCCTGCAGCCCCCGCGCGAAGATCAGGAACGCGATGTCGGACGTCACGGCGCAGATCAACGCTCCGAGCGTCATGAAGACGAAGGCGACGAGAAGCATCCGCTTCTTGCCGAACATGTCGGCGAGCCTGCCGAAGATGGGGGTGACGACCGCGCCGACCAGGAGGGTGGTGGTGATCAGCCAGGACACCGACGTCTGACTCGCGCCGGTGAACGCCGGCATGCTGGGCAGGAGGGGCACCATGACGGTCTGCAGGACGGCCTGGAACACGCCCGCGAACGCGAGAATCGGGAAGAGGTAACGCGATCCGCCGGCAGAGTCCGGCGGTGCGACCGGCTGATCCGCAAGCGCCGACAGTGGGCGCGGCAACGAGATCGTCAAGCGTCACCCCTTGCACAGCTGGTAAATGGTTGTTCACCACAGTAGGTGAACAACCATTTACCCCGCAAGCCGGACAATCCGCCCTCAACCGTCGAGCAACTCCTGCACCAGCGGGGCGTAGTGCGCCACCACCTCTTCCGGAGTGCCCGTCGCGTGCTCCTGCATCATCTTGCGACGCATGACGGCGAGACCCGTCAGCATCGACATCACCAGTTCGGCGCGCAGCCGGGCATCCGGCCCGGGCAGTCGTTCGGCCAGCGCGTCGATCATCTGCGCCGAATAGTTGGCGCGAAGCTTGCGACTGCTCTCCTCGCTCGGCCCGCTCATGAACAGGATGTTCAGCGACAGCGGCTTGTACGGTTCGAGCGGCCGCGCGAACATCGACACCATCCGCTCACCGAGACCGTCCAGCGGACCGCTGAACACGATCTCCGCGGCGGCACGGAAATCGACGAGCGCGTCGAACAGCTGCTCCTTCGACCCGAAGTACTTGATGATCAGCGGTGCGCTGACCCCGGCGTCCTCGGCGATGTCCTTGAGCGTGATCTCCCGGTACGGACGCGTCGCGAACGCCCGGCCGGCCGCGTCGACGATCAGCGACCGTGACTGCTCGGCCGTCCGCTTCACCGGCGCAGCAGTGCCCGGATCCGACGTCACAGCGTGCGTCTCCCCGACAACGCCCTGCCCAGCGTGAGCTCGTCGGCGAACTCGAGGTCGCCGCCCATCGGCAGACCCGACGCGAGCCGGCTGACCGTCAGCCCGGGGAAGTCCCGCAGCATCCGCACCAGATACGTCGCGGTGGCCTCCCCCTCGGTGTTGGGGTCGGTCGCGATGATCACCTCGGAGACGTCGACGCCATCCTCCTGATTACCGATGCGCGCGAGCAACTCCCGGATACGGAGCTGATCAGGGCCCACCCCGGACAGCGGATCCAGCGCACCGCCCAAAACGTGATAGCGGCCCTTGAACTCGCGGGTGCGCTCGACGGCCTGGACGTCCTTCGGCTCCTCGACCACACAGATCACCGTGCGGTCACGGCGCGGATCGGCGCAGATGCGGCAGTGCTCCTTGTCGGAGACCGTGCCGCACACCACGCAGAACTGGACGCCGTCGCGCACCCGCTGCAGCGCATTCTTGAGCCGGTCGATCTCCGGCGGCTCGACGCTGAGCAGGTGGAACGCGATGCGCTGAGCGCTCTTCGGCCCGACGCCGGGCAGCTTGCCGAGCTCGTCGATCAGATCCTGAACCGGACCTTCGTACACGCCGCGCCTCTAGAAACCGGGGAGACCGGGCAGGCCTCCCCCACCGAATCCGCCCGCGAGCGGACCGAGCTTCTGCGCCGCGATCTCCTGCGCCTTGTTCGACGCGTCCTCGATCGCACCGATCACGAGGTCCTGCAGAGTTTCCACGTCGTCGGGATCGACGACCTTCGGATCGATCTTCAGACCGACCACTTCACCTGTTCCCTTGACCGTCGCGGTCACGAGTCCGCCACCGGCCTGCCCGGTGACCTCGGCCTCGGCCATCTCCTGCTGGGCGGCCATCAGCTGCTGCTGCATCTGCTGTGCCTGCGCGAGGAGCGCCGACATGTCGGGTTGTCCACCTGGTTGCACTGACGTGGTCCTTTCTGCTGTTTCCCCTGCCAGAGTAGACCGTGACCGTCGGTGCGGTCCGGCACCGACGCCGTCGTGGGACTCACGCCGACGGCGCCGGAGCGAACCGGCGTCGCGTCAGGCGAGTTCGCGCTCGAGGTTCGCCAGCACCTGCCCCTGAATCTTCTTCAGACCCAGCGGGGCGAACGTCTTCTCGAAGAAGCCCCCGATGCCGCCCGCGCCCTTCCACTCGGTGGTCGTGGTGACCGTGGAACCGCTGCCGCTCGGGGCGACGACCCAGGTGGTGACGAGCGACGAGTTCGCGTCCGTCTCGGTGATCGTGTTGCCCGCCACGGTGACCGTGGCCTTGATGTCGCGGGACCGCTTCTCGGTGGCCTTCAACGTCCACTGCGCGACGGTGCCGCCGCCCTGCCCACCCTCGAGGACGCGGTAGTCCAGGTACTGCTCCGACAGGATGCGCGGACGCACTGTCTCGTAGTCCGTCAAAGCCGCGAGCGCCTTCTCCGGTGTGGCTGCGACGGTGATCGAACTGCTCGCGCTGACCTGGCCCACTGTTCTGACTCCTCTTGTACGATTTGTACGAAACTGCTTCCTCCTCTCATCCTGCCTTCCGTCGGCGAGTCCGGGCGATGACGTGGCAATCTATTGTGAGGTAGCTCACTTCGACGTGGTCGCGACCCGCACATTGATGAGACATTTGTGTGAATCTTCGCTCGACCGCGCCGATATGCGTGGCCTGAACCCGCGGAGAGGGATAGCGTCAAGGTGTGGCTGCCTCTTCGGTTGAACTACTGAAAAGCATGCGGGAGGGTGGACGCCCCTTCCGTGCGCATCGCACTCTGCCCGTCACCGGGATCGACGCTCACCGCGCCGGCGTCGAACGGCTTCTCGCGTCCTACCGCGCGATCCCCACGGACGCCACCGTGCGACTCGCGAAGAAGACGTCCAACCTGTTCCGGGCGCGGGCCCAGACCAGCGCCCCCGGCCTCGACGTCTCCGGCCTCGGCGGAGTCATCTCGGTCGACGAGCAGACCCGCACCGCGGATGTCGCCGGAATGTGCACGTACGAAGACCTGGTGGACGCCACCCTGCCGTACGGGCTGGCGCCGCTGGTGGTTCCACAACTGAAGACCATCACACTCGGCGGCGCGGTCACCGGCCTCGGCATCGAGTCGACGTCGTTCCGCAACGGGCTCCCCCACGAATCGGTCCTCGAGATCGACGTCCTGACCGGCAGCGGCGACATCGTCACCGCGACACCGGAAGGCGAGAACTCCGACCTGTTCTGGGGGTTCCCCAACTCCTACGGAACCCTCGGCTACTCCACACGACTGCGCATTCAGCTCGAGCCCGTCAAACGGTATGTGGCACTGCGACATCTGCGTTTCGACTCCCTGGACGATCTGCAGTCGGCGATGGATCGCATCGTCACCGAGCGCGTCCACGACGGCATCCCCGTCGACTACCTGGACGGCGTCGTGTTCACCGCGTCCGAGAGTTACCTGACGCTGGGCCACCAGACCGACGAGGGCGGCCCCGTCAGCGACTACACCGGGCAGAACATCTTCTACCGGTCCATCCAGCACAGTTCCGTGAACCACCCCAAAACGGACAAACTCACCATCCGAGACTACCTGTGGCGCTGGGACACCGACTGGTTCTGGTGCTCACGCGCCTTCGGCGCCCAGAACCCCACCATCCGCCGGCTGTGGCCGAAGCGCCTCCTGCGCAGCAGCTTCTACTGGAAGCTCATCGCCCTCGACCACAAGTACGACATCGGCGACCGCCTCGAGAAGCGCAAGGGCAACCCGCCGCGCGAACGCGTCGTGCAGGACGTCGAAGTACCCATCGACCGCACCGCGGACTTCGTCCGCTGGTTCCTCGACGAGATCCCGATCGAACCGCTGTGGCTGTGCCCGTTGCGGTTGCGGGAACCCGCCCCCGCCGGCGCGTCCTCGCAACGCCCCTGGCCCCTGTACCCCCTCGAACCGAAACGCACATACGTGAACATCGGATTCTGGTCGTCGGTACCCATCGTTCCGGGCCGACCCGAGGGGGCGGCGAATCGGCTGATCGAAGACAAGGTCAGCGACTTCGACGGACACAAGTCCCTCTACTCCGATTCGTACTACTCACGAGAAGACTTCGAACGCCTCTACTACGGCGGCGATCGATACACGGAACTGAAAAAACGCTACGACCCGAAATCACGATTACTGGACCTTTTCTCCAAGGCGGTGCAACGTCGATGACAACCCTGAAAGCTTCACGCTCCCAAGATCACAAGCTGACCATCGCAGAGATTCTCGAAACTCTGTCCGACGGCATGCTCCCGCTGCGGTTCTCCGCCTACGACGGCAGCGCCGCCGGCCCGGAGGACGCCCCCTACGGTCTCCACCTCAAGACGACCCGGGGCACCACCTATCTGGCGACCGCCCCCGGCGACCTCGGCATGGCGCGGGCCTACGTGTCCGGCGACCTCGAGGCCCGCGGCGTCCACCCCGGTGACCCCTACGAGATCCTCCGCGTCATGGGCGACGAACTGCACTTCCGTCGTCCGTCCGCGCTCACGCTCGCCGCGATCACGCGCTCGCTCGGCTGGGATCTGCTGCGCCCCATCGCCCCTCCCCCGCAGGAGCATCTCCCGCGGTGGCGTCGAGTCGCGGAAGGGTTGCGGCACTCCAAGTCCCGCGACGCCGAGGTCATCCACCACCACTACGACGTCTCGAACACCTTCTACGAGTACGTCCTCGGCCCGTCCATGACCTACACCTGCGCCTGCTACGAGAACACCGAGCAGACCCTCGAAGAAGCACAGGACAACAAGTACCGCCTCGTCTTCGAGAAGCTCGGCCTTCAGCCCGGCGACCGACTGCTCGACATCGGTTGCGGCTGGGGATCGATGGTCCGGTACGCCGCACGCCGCGGCGTCAAGGTCATCGGCGCCACCCTGTCCCGCGAACAGGCCGAATGGGCGCAGAAGGCCATCGCCGAAGAAGGACTGTCCGAACTCGCCGAGGTCCGGTTCTCCGACTACCGCGACGTCCCCGAGACCGGATTCGACGCCATCTCCTCGATCGGCCTGACCGAGCACATCGGTGTCGGCAACTACCCCGCCTACTTCGGGCTGCTGCAGAGCAAACTCCGCGAGGGCGGCCGGCTGCTGAACCACTGCATCACCCGGCCCGACAACCAGAGTCAGGCGCGCGCAGGCGGCTTCATCGACAGGTACGTCTTCCCCGACGGCGAACTCACCGGCTCCGGACGCATCATCACCGAGATCCAGAACGTCGGACTCGAGGTGCGGCACGAGGAGAACCTGCGCGAACACTACGCACTCACCCTCGCCGGATGGTGCCAGAACCTCGTCGACAACTGGGACGCCTGCGTCGCCGAAGTCGGCGAAGGCACCGCACGCGTCTGGGGCCTCTACATGGCCGGGTCGCGGCTGGGCTTCGAACGCAACGTCGTTCAGCTGCACCAGGTCCTCGCCGTCAAGCTCGGCCCCAAGGGCGAGGCGCACGTCCCGCTGCGTCCGTGGTGGAAGTAGGCGGCTCCGCCGCCCGTGCGCCTTTTTGGTAGCTAGAGCAACCAGAAAGGCGCACAGGCCCGGCAGGGCCTCTCGCCGGGCCTGATCCACCCCTCCCGCACCAGGACGGTCTCCACTTCGCGGGCCACCGCACACGGATTCTTCGTCACCTCGTCGAACCCGTAGACGAGTCGCGGCCGTCCCTGCAGTTCCGCGGCATTGTCGCGTCGGCGGTCCCGGAACGCGACCTCCGCCATGGCATGCGCGCGGCGACCGTCGAGTCGCACGATGAGCGGCACACCGTGGTCGGAGTAGTCGCAGTCCTCGAAGAGGGTCCGCCCGTCCACGACAACGGGTGACTGGCGCCGCGCCCGTGGAAGCCCGTGCGCATCCTCGACGTCGGTGGCGTAGCGGTACTCGAGCACCGACTGGACGCCGTCGGCGAGCAGTCGTACCGCATCCACGAGCGCCTTGCCATACCGACGTGGTCGTCGCTCCTCCATGCGTCGCCGGATGTCGCGCAGGGGGATCCGGGCATTGGTCACGAGGGCGATGAGCCTGGTGTATGCGTCACGGGCCGTGGGCTCGGCAATCGCGAGGTCGAGTGCAGTGTCGGCTCGCGCCGTACGAGGCGGATCCGTGTCGACGGCGATGTAATCGTGGGCCCTCGACCTGTGCACGACAACTCCCGGATGCAACGGCGAGGACGGAGCGATCGGATTGCCCGGCTTACGCGACGGACGCATGCCCGTCGAGCTCTGGCACCGCGACGATTTCCCGTACGGCACGGTGATGTGGATCGGTTCGCCGTCGCGGCGAGGGACCATCCCCCATTCCTCCGCCGCGGTGATGTGGCTGAGCATCGAATGGCCGCCGCCGTAGAGGAGAGCGGCGGACAGGATCATGTTTCGGGTCAACGGGCCGTTGGTGACGGCATAGACGCCTTGGAGGACACGGCGCCACTGCCCCGAGTCGAGGAGATGGCGAACCCTCCCTCTGGAGAAGCCGAACGGCTCGAGTTGGGATTGCGTGACGATCCCGAACTGGGTGTCGACGAGGCGCTGAAAGTCGTGGAGGTCGATGTCGGTCATACGGCGCATCGTGCGATGCGCGTCCGACTCCGATGCCGACAAAAACGCGGTTATCCACGCTGCCTGTGGATAACCGCGAAGTTGTGGATAACCCGCCCCGTGCGCCTTTTTGGTTGTT
>NZ_JBLWIT010000109.1:185168-225299 GCF_048381435.1 Rhodococcus mengyinensis
CAAAAAGGCGCACGGGCGGCGGAGCCGCCTGCTACTTCAGCGAGGCCGGCGGGGTGAAGCGCTCACCGTACTTGGCGGCGAGTTCTTCGGCACGCTTGACAAAGCCGGCCTGGCCGCCTTCGTAGCCCTGGATGTACTGCGACACACCGCCGGTCCAGGCGGGGAAGCCGATACCCATGATGGAGCCGATGTTGGCGTCGGCGGTGGTGAGGAGCACACCTTCGTCGAAGCACTTCTGCGTCTCGATGGCCTCGATGAACAGCATGCGCTCGATGAGGTCCTGGAACGGCACCTCGAGTTCCTTGGAACCGAAGTTCTCCCGCAGCCCGGACCACAGGCCGGTGCGCTTGCCGTCGGCGTAGTCGTAGAAGCCGGCGCCGCCGAGTTTGCCCTTGCGGTCGAACTTGTCGACCATCGTGTTGATGACGTCGCCTGCCGGATCGGCGGGCAGTTCCTTGCCTTCGGCCTTCGCAGCTTCCGCGGTTTCCTTGCGGATCTTCTGCATCAGCGTGAGGTTCAGCTCGTCGGACAGCTGCAGCGGTGCCGCCGGGTAGCCGGCCTGCATACCTGCCTGCTCGATGGTGGCGGGCTCGATGCCCTCCGCCAGCATGGCGATGGCCTCGTTGATGAACGTGCCGATGACGCGCGAGGTGAAGAAGCCACGCGAGTCGTTGACGACGATCGGCGTCTTGCGGATGGCCTGGACGTAGTCGAAGACGCGCGCGAGGGCCTCGTCGGACGTCTTCTCGCCGCGGATGATCTCGACGAGCGGCATCTTGTCGACGGGGGAGAAGAAGTGGATTCCGATGAAGTCCTCTTGACGCTTCACACCCGTCGCCAGGCCGGTGATCGGCAGGGTCGACGTGTTCGAGCCGAGCAGGGCCGTCGGCTCGACGATGTCCTCGATCTCCTGGAACACCTTGTGCTTCAGGTCCTGCGACTCGAACACGGCCTCGATGACGAAGTCGACACCGGCGAAGTCGGCGGGGTCGGCGGTCGGCGTGATGCGGTCGAGCAGCGTCTTCGACTTCTCCTCGGTGGTCTTGCCACGCGAGAGGGCCTTGGCCTCGATGCCCTCGGAGTACGCCTTGCCCTTGTTGGCGGCCTCGATGGTGACGTCCTTGAGGACGACGTCGAAGCCGGCCTTCGCGGACACGTAGGCGATGCCCGCGCCCATCATTCCGGCACCGAGCACACCGACCTTGGTGATCGGGGTCTTCTCGATGCCCTCGGGGCGGGAGGCGCCGGAGTTGATGGCCTGCAGGTCGAAGAAGAACGCCTGGATCATGTTCTTCGCGACCTGGCCGGTGACCAGCGACGTGAAGTAGCGGGCCTCGATGAGGAGCGCGTTGTCGATGTCGACCTGCGAACCCTCGACGGCGGCGGCCATGATGGCGCGCGGTGCCGGCATGGGAGCACCCTTGAGCTGCTTGCGCAGGTTCGCGGGGAACGCGGGCAGGTTGGCTGCGAACGCCGGGGTGGACGGGGTGCCGCCGGGGATCCGGTAGCCCTTCTTGTCCCACGGCTGGACGCCGCCCTCGGGGTTGGCCTTGATCCACGCCTTCGCGGCGGGGACCAGCTCCTCGACCGAGGACACGACCTCGTCGACGAGTCCGACCTCCTTGGCCTGCACCGGTCCACGCTGCTGACCCTGGAGCAGCACCTGCATGAGCGCGTTCTGCAGGCCGAGCATGCGGACGGTGCGCACGACGCCACCGCCGCCGGGCAGCAGGCCGAGGGTGACCTCGGGCAGGCCGATCTTGACGCCCTTCACGTCCGCGGCGACGCGGTGATGCGTGGCCAGGGCGATCTCGAGTCCGCCACCGAGCGCGGCACCGTTGATGGCAGCGACGACAGGCTTGCCGAGCGTCTCGAGGCGGCGCAGGTCCGACTTGATCGCGACGCTGTGGCTGTAGATCTCGTCGGCGTTCTCCGGGCCGACCTTGATCATGTTCTTCAGGTCACCGCCGGCGAAGAACGTCTTCTTGCCGGACGTGATGACGACACCGGTGATGGAGTCCTTCTCGTCGACGAGGCGGTCGACGGTCGCCTTCATCGAGGAGATGTAGGCGTCGTTCATGGTGTTCGCGCCCTGGTTGGGATCGTCGATGGTGAGCACGACGATGCCGTCGGCGTCCTGCTCCCAGTTGATGATGTTCTGCTCGCTCACTGCTTCAAGTCTCCTGATGGTCCGGGCGGTCAGACGCGCTCGATGATGGTGGCGACGCCCATACCGCCGCCGATGCACAGGGTGATGAGGGCGTACCGGGCGTTACGGCGCTCGAGCTCGTCGATCATGGTGCCGGTGATCATGGCGCCGGTGGCTCCGAGCGGGTGTCCCATCGCGATGGCACCGCCGTTGACGTTGAGCTTCTCGTCGGGGATGTTCAGGTCCTTCTGGAACTTGAGCACGACGGACGCGAACGCCTCGTTGATCTCGAACAGGTCGATGTCGTCGACGGTCAGACCGGCGGCGGCGAGGACCTTCTTCGAGGCCGGGGTCGGGCCGGTGAGCATGATCGTGGAGTCGGCACCGCTGGTGGCCGTCGCGACGACGCGGGCGCGCGGGGTCAGGCTCATGTCCTTGCCCGCCTGCTCGGATCCGACGAGGACCAGTGCGGCGCCGTCGACGATGCCGGAGCTGTTGCCGCCGTGGTGGACGTGGTTGATCTTCTCGACCCAGTGGTACTTCTGCAGCGACACGGCGTCGAAGCCGCCCATCTCACCGACGCCGGCGAACGACGGGTTGAGGCCCGCGAGGTTCTCGAGCGTGGTGCCGGGACGCATGTGCTCGTCCTGATCGAGGACGGTGAGGCCGTTGATGTCCTTGACCGGGACGACGGACTTGGCGAAGTAGCCGCCCGTCCACGCCTTCGCGGCGAGGTCCTGCGAGCGGACGGCGTACGCGTCGACGTCCTCGCGGGAGAAGCCCTCGATCGTGGCGATCAGGTCGGCGCCCACACCCTGGGGAACGAAGTAGTTGTCGTAGTTGGTGGCCGGGTCGAGCGCCCACGGTCCACCGTCGGAGCCCATCGGCACGCGGGACATCGACTCGACGCCGCCGGCGATGACCAGTTCGTCCCAGCCGGAGCGCACCTTCTGCGCGGCGGTGTTGACGGCCTCGAGGCCGGACGCGCAGAACCGGTTCAGCTGGACGCCGCCGACGGTGTCGGGCAGTCCGGCGTCGTTGACCGCGACGCGCGCGATGTCCATTCCCTGGTCGCCGACCGGGGTGACGACGCCGAGGATCAGGTCCGAGATGCGATCCTCGTCGAGGTCCGGGAAGCGGGCGCGGAGCTCGTCGATCAGGCCGGTGACCAGCGAGATCGGCTTGACCGAGTGCAGCGAACCGGTCTTCTTTCCGCGGCCACGCGGGGTGCGGATGGCTTCATAAATGAATGCCTCTGTGGTCACTGTGGAGTGTTCCTTCCTTATCTGCGTCGACGCCGACCGTGCACACGGCGCTCTGCACGGGGCATACCCCGGCACGTCCACCTTAGAACGTGTTGCAAAACGGAAGGAAGGACCGAAGCGATCCTGGATCGTGACCCAGGCGATCACGATCGGCCGGTCTGCGCCCTGCCCGGCCCGCCTTTCGTGCTGTAATGACGCGGCGCTCGACCCGACCCGAGCGGAGGAGAACACGCTGTGACCACCCGACTGTCCCGCCGGCAACTGTTCGGCGCCGCGACCGCGGGTGCGGTGACCGTCGCCGGGCTGGGGCGTGCCGCGGCGTCCGCGAATCCGGCTCGTCGGCTGCCGTCTCCTGCCGCGATCACGGCGTCCGATCCGGCTCTCCTCAGCGCGGTCGAGGCCGCGTCGCTGTTGCAGTCCCGGGCGCTGCATCCGCGCGAACTTCTGGACGCGTGCCTGTCGCGCAGCGCCGCGCACGACGGCGGCATCGGGGCGTGGATCCGTATCTACCCCGAGCAGGCGTACGAGGCCGCGGAGTCCGCCGCACGGCGACTCGCGGAAGGGTCCGCGCCGCTGGTGTGCGGATTGCCGATCGCGTTGAAGGACCTGTACGCGGTGGCCGGGCTGCCCGTCACGGCGTCGAGCGGCGTCCTCGAGGGCAACATCGCCGCCGGCGATTCCGGGGTGTGGCGGCAGCTGCGCGACGCGGGCATGGTGCTGATGGGCCACGCGCACACTCACGAGTTCGCCATCGGAACGGCGACACCGCAGGTGGGGAACCCGTGGGGCGTCGAATATTCACCGGGCGGCTCGTCCGGTGGCAGCGCGGCCGCCCTCGCCGCACGGTTCGCGCCCTGTGCGGCGGGAACCGACACCGGCGGGTCATTGCGCATCCCTGCGAGCGCGTGCGGGATCACGTCGATCAAACCGACGTTCGGCCGGTGCAGCACCAGCGGGGTGATTCCGCTGACCTGGACGCGCGATCACGCCGGCCCGATGGGCCGCAGTGTCGCCGACGCGTCGCTGCTCCTGAGCCACATGGCGGGCGTCGACGTCGACGATCCCAGCACGTCGGTGGGTCCGGACGTTCCCGCGGAGGGTTACCCGCTGGCCGCCGCGGGCGGGTCACGCCCGCTGACCGGCACGCGCTTCGGGTTGCCTCGGGGCGTCGCCGACGACCTGCCCGGCCCGATCGGGACCCTGTTCGCCGGCTTCCTCGACCTCGTCCGCGCACTGGGCGGCGAGATCGTCGACGTGACCGAGCCCGACGTCCCGAAGGGGTTGCTGAGCGGCGACTATGCCGAGTTCGGCTCGTATCACCAGCAGTTCGCGGACCGGCTCCCGGCATACGGCCCGGAGTCGGCGCTCGCCGCGACCGCGGCGATGGCGAGCCTCGCCCTGCCCGTAGCCGACTACTTCGCACTCGAACGCGCACGGCTGCGCTACCAGCACGACTACAACCGGATGTTCGCCGAGCACCGGCTGGATGCGATTCTGCGTCCCGGCGCACTCACCGACGGCGTGCGGCGCGACGCACTCGCAGATTCGAGCGTGTTCGCCGGTGCGCGGGAGAACTACTTCTGGGCCAACTACACGGGGGCACCGGTCGTCTGCACCCCGGTGGGCGGGTCCGCGGCCACCGGCATTCCGTTCGGCGTGCAACTGGGCGGTCTTCCGTGGTCCGAGGCGTCGCTGATCTCCATCGTCCTGGAACTGCAGGAGGCGCAGCCGGTGTGGCGGGACACGCCGCCGCTCGGCCCGGCGCCGCGGCGGATCCCCGAGGTGCGGGTAGCGGCCCCCGGCGCCGGACCGACGGCGACCAACACGGACGACACGGGCCCGGGCATCCGGTTCGTGCCGACGACGTCGACCGCGGCAGTGTGACCTCGCGAGGTCAGGCGTCGAGGCCGAGACCCGCGTCCCGTGCCCGGACGATCGCGGCGGGACGGTCGGGCACACCGAGTTTGGCCAGCACGTTCGACACGTGGTTGCGCACGGTCTTCGGGCTCAGCACGAGGCGCCGCGAGATGCTCGCGTTGTCGTAGCCGCGGGCAACGAGGTCGAGGACCTCACGCTCCCGGTCGGTCAGCTCGGGGAACACCGTGGGGCCCACCCTGCGTGAGGCGGCCATGAAGCTCATCGCGCGGGCCGCGACCGCGGCGCCGAGGATCACCTCACCGTTGGCGACCGCCCGGACCGCCCGTTCGACCTCCCCCGGGTCGGCCCCCTTCACCAGGTAGCCGCGAGCCCCGGCACGCACCGACGCGACCAGCGATTCGTCGTCCTCGTGCATGGTCACCACGAGCACCCGCAGTGCGGGGTGCCGCTCGACGAGCCGCCGGGTGGCGTCCACCCCCGAACCGTCCCCGAGTTCGAGGTCCATCAGCACCACGTCGATGTCGCCGTCGACGACGTCGAGCGCCTCCGCGACGGAGCTGGCCTGCGCGGCCACCTCCATGCCGTCCAGCGTCGACAGCAACGCGACCATCCCCAGCCGGAAGACCGGGTGGTCGTCGACGACGGCGACCCGGATGGACGAGGTGGTGGAATTCGCGGCGGCGCTCATGATGCGGTCAACGGTAACCGGGCCGTGACCACCGTGCCTGTCGGACGGGCGGATTCGATGTGGAGCGTGCCGCCGAGTTCGTGGGCCCGCTCGCGCATCGACCGGGTTCCGACGCCGCCGCCCCCGGTCGGATCGAACCCGCACCCGTCGTCGTAGATGACGACGGTGAGCATCTCCCGAGCGAACGTGGCGTCGACCCGGCAGCCGTCGGCGCCGCTGTGCCTGCGCGCGTTGGTGACGGCCTCGACGACGATCCCGTACGCCGCGGCGCTGATCTCCGCGCCCAGCCTCGGCGGTGGTTCGGCCTGCACTCGCAGCTGGAATCCGCTGCGCGACTGGTTGGCCGCCAGTTCGTGCAGCGCCGGGACCAATCCGAGCTCGTCGAGCACCGGCGGGAACATGCTGCGGGACAGCTGCCGGACGCCCTCCACCTGATGGTCGAGTTGCTCCTGCAGCGCGTCGATGAGTTCCGCGGCGGCGGCGGGATCCGAGCCGAGCAGGTTCCGGGCGCCCTGCAGGCCGAGTCGGATACCCGCCAGCGACGGACCCAGCCCGTCGTGCAGTTCGCGGCGAATCATCTGCCGTTCCTCCAGTCGCACGGACGCGAGCCGCCGCCGCGCCTCCTGCAGATTCTCCGCCGACTGCAGCACGACGAGACCGGCCGTCACCACCGCCGACAGTTCGGTGAGCGACCGGCGGGTGCGCGCCCCCAGCGACTCCCCCGGTGGCGCCGTCACGACCATCGTCCCCAGCACCGCACCGCGGTGGGTCAGCTCCACCGACTCGGCGTGCCCCGTCGCCGAACCCCACACCGCGGCAACCCCGTTGGCGCGACGCACGGACACGGATTCGAGCCGCAACGCGACGCCCACCCCGGCAGCGAGACCCTCCAGGAGTTGTTCCGGGGTCTCGGCACTGCCGAACTGCCGGCCCAGGGTCCGGACGGCCCGCGCCGGATCCGCGCCCTCGCCGTAGACGAGGCGGTGCACCCGCCGCTGCAGCCACAACCGGACCGGCTGCACCGCGACGGCGACGACACCCGCCGCGACCACCTGCGCCCCCACCGAATCGCCTTCGGGCAGCAGCGCCGTCACGGCCGTGGCCACCACCACGTAGAGCACCAGCAGCAGCACGGTGAGGGTGCCGGCCACCGTCGCGCGGCTGACGGCGAGGTTCAGCCCCCACATCCGCTGGCGCAGGATGCACACCAGGATCGCGACCGGATAGAACGCCTGAACGGCCAAGTGCACCAACGGGTTGAGCACCCACAGACCCGGCAGTGACGCGGGCAGCGCCAACGGAACGTACGCGGCGGTCATCAGCGCCGTGCCGAGGCACATCCATCCGAGCCCGACACGCTCGTCGGGTGGGCCGTGACGCCACCGCCACCCGCAGTCCGCGGCCGCCGCAGAGCCGACGACGAGAACGGGCGCGATCACCCAGACCGCGGGGATGTCCGTGAACGTGCGGGACCAGAAGTACCAGGCCGTCGCGGCGATACCCGCGAGGACGCCGAGTTTCGCGCCGACGCCCAGCGGGTGGTCGCGGATCAGCCACGGCACGATCAGGAACAGGCTGAGCGTCCCCGGAATCCACGCGGTGTTCTGCAGCGGCGACAGCACGTCAACCCACGGCAACCCGGGACGCACGAGCGCGAGTTGCGAATAGCTGTAGCTCAGCGCGGCGACACCCACGCCGATCGCGGTGAGCCCCATGATGATCGGCACCGGGTGCACCCGCCGCGCGAGGACGACGCCCGCCACGGTCCCGTAGACCGCCGCCCCGACGACGTCCACCAGGAAGAACAGTTGGTTCGAATCGATTCCCGGATCGGCCCGGACGAACGCCACCACCGAGAGGACGACCAGAATCCACGCGGACACCGCCATGACAGCAGCAGGTACGGGCGCACCGCCCGTACCTGCCGACCCCTCGGTCGTTCGAGTCTCCTTCTGCTTCACCATGATGCGAACGAGTATCGCCCCTACTCGCGCACGGTGTCGGCGAAAGCGAATCCGATCGCGCTCACCAGCACCCACAGCGGTCCGGTGAACCCGGCGAGGTACTGCAGCGGCGAGACGCCGATGACGGCCGTCACCAGGCCCAGGACCAGGCTGACCCAGCCGATCCACCGCGGGCCCGCCTGTCCGCGCAGCAGTGCGACGGCCACCGCCAGCGCGCTGACGCCCGCCCCCGCCCACAGCCACGGGATGGTGCCCATCCAGTGGCCGCCGACCACCGCGAACGCCGGCACCAACTGGTCCGTGTCACCGAGACCGAACACCAACTCGGTGGTCAGGCCGGTTCCCAGCAGGCACGCCGCCGACGTCAGGACCAGACCGAACGCCGCGACCGACGGCAGGATGCTCTCGGCGGGCAACGCTGCCCGCAGCCGCTGGGACAGCCCGGCGGCGAAGACGAGGATCAGCAGCGCCGTGGTCATGATCGACACGTGCATGACGAGGATCCCGGTGCGCTGTCCGGCGAGGCCGTTCATGATGGCGACCGCGTCGCCGGCCGACGCCTCCGCATAGACGGCGTCGATCGACATGCTCGCCTGGATGCCGACGATGCCGGCCACGCCGGCGAGGACCCCGACGTAGGCCCACCACCGGCTGCCACTTCGCGGTCGTGCCGTCGCCGGGACCTCGTTCTGCACGCCGTCTGGAACGTTCACTGTGCTCATGGGACGAGAATCGGCCACCCGGCGTCCCGGGCACCAGGGGCGGATGTCCCGATGTGGCGGGACCGCCGACGGCCCTTCGGGTCAGCCCTCGAGCTTCTTTGCCCCGAGCATGTCCTTGAGCAGTTCGAACGCCACGTCTTCCGGGTCGCGGCGCGTCGCGGGGTCGACGGGTTCCGCCGCCTCCGCGAACATCTCTTCCTCGTCCTCGGGTGTGGAGACGGGCGGCGTGGTCGCCGAAGCCTCGTAGTCGATCGGCCCGGGATCGTCCGGGTAGTCGGGTGCCTCCGGCGGCGGAATGTCGTCGTCCGGTTCGGACGACGGACGTGCCTGTCCCGCACCCGGGCCCGAGTCGGAGCGCTGCGTGTCGGACTGCTGCTGCGGCGGGCGCTGTGCGGTCCGCTCCTGGCTGGGCCGGGAGAACCGCGGTGCGCCTGCCGGTTTCGTCGGCGTTGCGGCGGCCTTCGCGACCGGTGGCGGCGGCGCCGTCGGAGCGCCGGCCTGATACTCCACTTCCCAGGTGCCGCCGAACATCTCGGCGAGCACCTCGGTGATCACCTGGGCGTTGTGCGGTGACGCGATGCGAGCGCCCAGGTTGGGGACGGGGTGCGCCAGGATCAGGCGGTTGCCCTGAACGTCGTGCACCGTCGCGGCCGACAACATGGCAGGCAGGATCTTGTTCCGCTGACTCACCTTTTCGCGCAGCGAATTCCAGGCTTCCCGCAGCGCGGCAGCATCCGGGCCGGCGGATGCGGCGGGCGCCGCCTCCACCTCGGGGGCGATCGGCGGCTCCGGCTCGGGTTCGGGAGTCGGCTCCGGCACAGGAGTCGGTTCCGGCGCAGGACTCGGTTCCGGCGCAGGGGTCGGCTCGGGTTCCGGGACCGGAGCGGGCGCCGGTGCGGGAGTCGGCTCGGGCTCGGGTGCGGGAACAGGGGCCGGCTCGGGCTGCGGCTCCGGTTCGGGAACAGGGGCCGGCTCGGGCCGCGGCTCCGGTTCGGGAACGGGCGTCGGCGCGGGCTCCGGAACCGGCCGCGGCATCGGTTCGGGTTCCGGCTCGGGCGGCGGGGGCACGGTGGCCGCCGCGGCCTGGCGCATCGACGGTCGCTGGAACTTCGGTTCCGGTTCCGGCTCGGCTGGTTGTTGCGGCGCACGCGCAGGAGCCGCCGCGGGCCGCTCGGCCGCGTCGACGGCCGGCGCCGACCCGGCGGGCGGAAGTCCGCGTTCGACCCGTTCGAGTCGCTGCAGCACGGCGGACTCCGCATCGGACGCCGAGGGCAGCAGCATCCGGGCGCACATCACCTCGAGCAGCAGGCGGGGGGCGGTGGCGCCGCGCATCTCACCGAGGCCCGCGTGCATCACCTCGGCGTAGCGGGTGAGCGTGGCGGGACCGATCCGCTGGACCTGCGCGCGCATGTGCTCGAGCACGTCGCCGGGCGCGTCGACCAGGCCACGTTCGGCGGCGTCGGGCACCGCCTGCATCAGGATGAGGTCGCGCAGACGCTCGAGCAGGTCGACGGCGAACCGGCGTGGATCGTGCCCGGCGTCCATCACGCGGTCGACCGTTCCGAACAGCGCTGCACCGTCGCCGGTGGCGAGCGCGTCCACGGCGTCGTCGATCAGCGCGACGTCGGTGACGCCGAGCAGCGCGAGAGCGCGCGGATAGGTGACACCCTCGTCGCCCGCGCCGGCGAGCAGCTGATCGAGGATGCTCAGCGAGTCACGCGGCGAACCGCCACCCGCGCGGATGACCAGCGGATACACCGGGTCCGCGACCGGCACACTCTCCTGGTGGCAGATCTTCTCCAGCAACCCGCGCATCGTCGCCGGTGCGAGCAACCGGAACGGGTAGTGATGGGTGCGCGAGCGGATGGTCGGCAGCACCTTTTCGGGTTCGGTGGTGGCGAAGATGAAGATGAGGTGCTCCGGCGGCTCCTCGACGATCTTGAGGAGCGCGTTGAAACCGGCCGTGGTGACCATGTGGGCCTCGTCCACGATGAACACCCGGTACCGGGATTCGGCGGGCGCGTAGAACGCGCGGTCGCGCAGCTCACGGGTGTCGTCGACACCACCGTGGCTGGCCGCGTCGAGTTCGGTGACGTCGAGGTTGCCCGACCCGCCGGGGCCGAGGGCCACGCACGAGGGGCACTGGCCGCACGGCGTCGAGGTGGGACCCTCGACGCAGTTCAGCGATCGGGCCAGGATGCGGGCAGACGACGTCTTGCCACAGCCGCGGGGACCGGAGAACAGATACGCGTGGTTGATCCGTCCGGCGTCGAGAGCGGTGCTCAGTGGTTCGGTGACGTGCTCCTGCCCCACCACCTCGGCGAAGGATGCGGGTCGGTACTTCCGGTACAGGGCCACGCGGAAAGACTACCGGCGGTCCCCGACAGTCCGGGCCGGGTGGTCGAAGCACCCGCTCAGCACCCGCTCGGGGCGCTACTCACAGGCGGAAGTCCGAACCTGACCGCATTGCGTAACACGTTCGCAACGCAGCGGCAGCACAGTCGAAACCGCTCACGGTCATCGTGACTTTCCGCGCCGGGTTTCGTCCCGGGGTGTGAGGAGAATGTCGTGCCTGCAATCGACGCCGGAGCAACCGCCTGGCTTCTGATCAGTACCGCGCTGGTCCTTCTGATGACGCCGGGGCTCGCCCTGTTCTACGGCGGAATGGTCCGTTCCACCGGCGTACTGAACATGATCATGATGAGCTTCGTGTCGATCGCGCTGGTCACGGTCGCGTGGCTGGTGGCCGGATACTCCCTCATCTTCGGCGACGACATCGGCGGCGGACTGATCGGCGGGCTGGAGCACCTGGGGATGGTGGGCATCGACCCGACCACCGTCCACGGGCAGGTGCCCGAGATCCTGTTCGCCACGTTCCAGCTGACGTTCGCGATCATCACCGCCGCGCTGATCAGCGGTGCGATCGCCGATCGGGCCAAGTTCTCGGCCTGGATGATCTTCGTGCCCGTCTGGGCCCTCGTCGTCTACGCACCCGTCGCGCACTGGGTGTGGAACCCGCAGGGCTGGATCGCGCAGTTCGGCGCCCTCGACTATGCGGGCGGACTGGTCGTCGAGATCGTGTCCGGAGCGTCGGGCCTGGCGTTGGCGCTGGTGCTGGGCCCGCGTCTCGGTTTCCGGTCCGAGTCGATGCGCCCCCACAACCTTCCGCTGGTGTTGCTGGGCGTCGGCCTGCTGTGGTTCGGCTGGTTCGGTTTCAACGCCGGCTCCGCGCTCGCCGCCGACGGCACCGCCGCCGCGATCTTCCTGAACACCCTCGTCGCCGGGTGCACGGGCCTGCTCGGCTGGCTCCTCGTCGAGCAGAAGCGGGACGGTCACCCCACCACGTTCGGTGCGGCGTCCGGCGTCGTCGCGGGTCTGGTCGCGATCACCCCGTCCTGCGGCACCGTCAGCATGGTCGGGGCGCTCGTCGTCGGCGCCGTCGCCGGTGTGGTCTGCTCGTTCGCCGTCGGCTGGAAGTTCCGCCTCGGGTACGACGACTCGCTCGACGTCGTGGGAGTCCACCTGATGGGCGGCATCGTCGGCACCCTCCTGATCGGACTGCTGGCCACCGAGGTCATGACCGACGGACCGGAAGGCCTCTTCTACGGGGGCGGGTTCGCGCAACTCGGCAAGCAGTTGCTGGCCGTGGTGGTCGTCGCCCTGTACGCGTTCGGAGTGACGTACGCGCTGGGCAAACTGATCGACCGGATCTTCGGGTTCCGGGTGAGCGCGGAGGACGAGTCGTCCGGCATCGACCTCGCGCTGCACGCCGAATCGGCGTACGAACACGGTGTGCTCGGGCACGGTCCGGGCAGCGGCGGTCAGGGCAACAGCGTCTTCCCGTGGATGCACGAGGCCGAACGCCGACGGCACCTGGACGCCGAGCGGAAGCAGAAGCCGTCCGATCCCGAGTAGCGGCGGCTACTTCTTCTTCGCTGCCGCAGCCTTCTTCGCCTCGGCCTTCGCGGCTTTCTTGAACTCGCGGACCTCGTGGAGGCTCTTGTCGTCCACGACGTCCGCGATCGACCGCCGGGATCCCTCGGTGCCGTAGTCGCCTGCGGCCTCCCGCCAGCCCTTCGGCTCCACACCGATCTGCTTGCCGAGCAGTGCCAGGAAGATGCGCGCCTTCTGATCGCCGTAACCCGGCAGCGCCTTCAGCCGTTTCAGGACCTCTTTGCCGTCGGGGTCGCCGCTGGTCCACAACGCCTCGACGCTGCCGTCGTAGTTCTCGACGAGGAACGCGCACAGCGACTGGATGCGGGTGGCCATCGATCCGGGAAACCGGTGGACCGCCGGTGTCTGTGAGCAGACGGCCGCGAACTCTTCCGGATCCATCTCCGCGATGCGATGCACCTCGAGGCCGCCGATCCGGTCGTCCAGCTTCTTCGGACCCGCGAACGCCGTCTCCATCGGAACCTGTTGATCGAGCAACATCCCGATGAGCAACGCCAGCGGATCACTCGCCAGAAGCGCGTCGGCGTCCGGATCCCCTACCAGATTCAGCGTGCGTGCCATGCTCTGATCCTGCCATCCCACCATCGGCCGGGTGCGCCCTTCACCTCGACGCGCGGTTTATTCACAGAGTTATCCACATCACTGCATTACCGGTCGGTACGCTCCAGCATCGAGGCCACGCCGGCGATCAGACCGTCGCGCCAGTGCAGGACGTCGTGGCCCCCGCAGAACTCGCGGTACCGCACGTCGTGGCCGGTGAAGGCCAACAGTTCGCGTACCTCGCGGTTCGGTTCGACGAGCATCCATTCGAGGGTCCCGACCTCCACACTGAACCGACTGTTCGACGGGGCCGCGGTGCAGACGCGGTCCTGGAACGGGACTCCCGGCCCCGAGCCGGGCCACCAGAACGATCCGGACAGGCTGACGGCGCAGCCGAACACGTGCGGGGCCGTCAGCGCGAGGTGGCACGCCGTCAGTCCGCCCAGGCTGCAGCCGGCCACGATCGTCGACGCGGGATCGTCGGTGGCACCCCATTCCCGCCGCAGCCACGGAAGCAGTTCGCCGACGAGACCGGACGCGAACGCGGCACTGCAGCCCAACTCCTCGGATCGCAGTTCAGGTCCGACGCTGTCGACCATCACGACGAGCGGAACCCGGTGCCCGGCACGTCCGAGTGCGTCGACGGTGCCCGCGATCGGCAGGTCGACCGCCCACGTCCGGCCGTCCAGCAACACCACGACCGGACGATTCCGAACAGTGAGTCCGGGCGGTTCGTAGACCCACACCGACCGACGCGTGCCCGACAGCGTGAACGCCGTCTCGTGAAGCGCGCCGCGGCCGGGCCGGTCCGTCCACCAGAGCTGCGCGGGCGCCGCCGGCATCACCGCCTCGGAGCTGTCACCGGTCTGCACCACCCGCGTCGGCAGCGGGTTGAACGGGTCGGGCTGCGCGTCGGCGAGCACCCTCCGCCACCACTGCCAGCCCGGGGTGTCGCCGGGAACCGTCAATGATTCCGCGCGGGGGATGAAACGGTAAGCACCGCGCCACGTCTCGGGGACCTCGATCGACAGGGACCAGAGGTCGGTGCCGGGTAGCCGCGACAGCGCGGCCCGTTCCAGTCTGGAGCGGTCGGTGATTCCGTTGGCGTCGAGGTAGACGTGCCGCGTGCGCGACGTGCGCTCGTCGCCGTCCGGATCCCGCCAGCAGAACGTCGCGATCACGCAGCCGGGGCCTGCCCCGTCCGGCTCGATGAGGGGACTGCCCGCGGCGGTGAGACGGCCCCAGAACGCGGGGACGCCGTCACGCGTCAGATCGTCGATCGACCGTGCGCGCACGACGCGACGCTCGGGTCCCGGCACTCGTTGCAGCATCCACTTCCCCATTCGAATGTAGGTAACGCTAGCCTAAATCAGTTTGCTTACCCGTGCGAAAGAGAGTCTTACCGTGAAACTTCGTCGCTCACTGGCAGCCGTCGCTGTCCTCGCCGTCGGGATCGGTGCTGCCGCGTGCTCGTCCGATCCCGATTCCGACGCCGCGACCACCGGCACCACCGCCGCGTCCGACCAGAACTGGCCGCGCACCGTCACCGACGAGACCGGCAGCGTCACGATCGAACAGAAGCCCGAGCGGATCGTGTCCACCAGCGTCACCATCACGGGCTCACTGCTCGCCCTCGACGCCCCCCTGATCGGTACCGGCGCGCAGCGAGCCAGCGACGTGACCGACGAGAACGGTCTGTTCACTCAGTGGGCGGACATCGCCGCCGAGCGCGGCGTCGACACGCTGTACCAGGGCGAACCCAACGTCGAGAAGATCACCGCCGCCGATCCGGACCTCATCTTCGTGTCCGCCACCGGCGGCGACTCGGCGTTCGATCAGGTGGACACGTTGAAGCAGATCGCGCCCGTCGTGGTGCTGCGATACGACGACAAGTCGTGGCAGGACCTCAGCGGACAGATCGCCGCGGCCATCGGGGCCGAGGCACAGGCCGACGCCCTCGTCGCGAAGTTCGACCAGCAACTCGACGACGCCAAGTCGGCGCTGGGCGACAAGGTCGCTGCGGCGAACCCGGTGAATGTGCTCGCATACAACTCGCCGGAGGAGTCGCGGATCTTCACCGCCGAATCTGCGCAGGGCATCCTGTTGGAACGCCTCGGATTCTCGCTTGCCGAGCTGCCGTCCGACCTCACCGCCGCCGACAAGGGCATCATGGCCGGCCGCAAGGACGTCGTCCCGGCCGGGCAGGAGAACCTGCCGCGAGCCGTGCCCGGCAGCACCACGTTCATCGTGATCGGTGAAGCAGCGGACGCCGACAGGTTCCTCGCCGATCCGACGCTGCGGGAGACGCCGTCCGTGGAGAAGGAGCAGGTGATCGGGCTCGGGAAGGACAGCTTCCGCCTCGACTACTACAGCGCGTCCAACCTGATCGACCGGGTCACGAACGCAGTGCGATAGCGCTCACCCCGTGTCGGCGCGGCCCATATCGGGTACCTCTACGTCACAGGGACTCCGGTCCGTTCGCACAACCCGAAGGACACCCGATGGCCCAGAACGAAACGAATCGAGCCAACGGGATGAGCCGCGCCGTCGACAGGGCAACCGACAGCAACACTTTCGAACGCGTCGCGCGCGCCGGCCACGTGATGAGCGGTTTCGTCCACCTGCTGATCGCGTACATCATCGTTCAGCTGGCGTTCGGCACCGGCGGCAACGCCGATCAGTCCGGGGCCCTCGGCGCCCTGGCCGCCAAACCCGGTGGCCGGTTCGTGCTGTGGGTGGCGATGGTCGCGTTCATCGCGATGGCGCTGTGGCGGCTCGCCGAAACAGTTCTCGGCCCCCACGTCACCGAGAATTCCGGGGGCGACGGCGACGACACGTCCCTGCTGGACCGCGCGAAGGCGTTCGGCCTGGCCGTCGTCTACTTCGCGTTCGCCTTCTCGGCATACCAGTTCGCGAGCGGCGGTGGTAAATCGAGCGGTCAGCAGAACGCCGGAATGAGTGCACGCCTCATGGAGTCCGGGGGAGGCAAGATCCTTCTCGTGGTGGTGGGTCTCGTCGCCATCGCGATCGGCGGCTACCACATCTACAAGGGGGCGTCGAAGAACTTCCTGGACGACCTGAAGGGCACCCCGTCGAAGCTCGTCGAGCCCCTCGGAGTGGTCGGCTACGTCGCCAAGGGGCTCGTCATCGCGGGCGCGGGCGTGCTGGTGATCGTGGCGGTCGTCAACGCCGACCCGTCCAAGGCCACCGGCCTCGACGGCGCGGTCAAGACCCTGGGTTCGGCGCCGTTCGGGCAGTTCCTCCTGGTCCTCGCCGGACTGGGCATCGCCGCGTACGGGCTGTACAGCTTCGTGATGGCGCGCTACGCCAGGATGTAGAGACACGTCCGGCCGCNTCACCCGCCAAGGGGTGAGCGGCCGGACGTCTTCTACTAGGACTTCGGCAGGTCCAGGCGCGACTCGGTGGCCGCGAGCAGCACGCACGTCGCGACACCGTTCATCGACTTGTCCAGATCCTCCATCGAGGGGAAGCTCGGCGCGAGCCGGATGTTCTTGTCCTCGGGGTCGATGCCGTACGGGAACGCCGATCCGGCTGCGGTGAGCGCGATCCCCGCGTCCTTCGCCAGAGCGATGACGCGCTTCGCGGTGCCCTCGACGACGTCCAGGCTGATGAAATATCCGCCCTTCGGCTCCGTCCACGACGCCACCTTCGACGCCCCGAGACGATCCTCGAGGATCTTCAGGACGAGCGCGAACTTCGGCGCCAGGATCTCGCGGTGCTTCTCCATGTGGGCGCGCACGCCCTCGGCGTCACCGAAGAACCGCAGGTGCCGCAGCTGATTCAGCTTGTCGGGACCGATGCTCTTCTTACCGAGGTACTTCTGGTACCAGGCCAGGTTCGCGGTCGAGGAACCGAAGAAGCTGACGCCGGCACCGGCGAACGTGATCTTCGACGTCGACGCGAACACGAGCGGCCGGTTGGGGTTGCCCGCCTCCGCGGCCATCCCGAGGATGTCCAGCGACGGCGCCGTCTCGCCGACGAGCGGGTGGACGGCGTAGGCGTTGTCCCAGAACAGCCGGAAGTCGGGGGCTGCGGCCGGCATCGACGCCAGCGTCCGCGTGACCTCTTCCGAGTACACCGCGCCCGTCGGGTTGGAGTAGTTGGGGACGGCCCACAGACCCTTGATCTGCGGATCGTTCGCCACCAACTCGGAGATGACGCCGACATCGGGGCCGTCCGGGCGCATCGGCACCGGGATCATCTCGATGCCGTAGGTCTCGGTGATCCCGAAGTGCCGGTCGTAACCGGGTGCCGGGCAGAGGAACTTGACCTTCTCCTCCTGCGACCACGGGCGCGGGGAGTCTGGGGTGCCGTGCAGCAGGGCGAACACGACGTTGTCGTGCATGATCTCGAGGCTGGCGTTGTTGCCGGCGAGCAGGTTCTCGACGGGGATGCCGAGCAGTTCACCGAAGATGGCGCGCAGCTCCGGAAGCCCGGTCAGCCCGCCGTAGTTGCGGGTGTCGGTGCCGTTGCCGTCGCGGAAGTCGCCGTCACCGGGCAGTGTCAGCAGCGCCGCCGACAGATCCAGCTGCTCGGGCGAGGGCTTGCCGCGAGTGAGGTCGAGCGTGAGCTTCTCCGTCTTCAGCTGCGCGTAACTCGCAGTCTGGCGCTCGTGCTCCGAAAGTAGTTCCTCATGGCTCATCAACCCGATCTGGGTCTGGTTGGTCATCAGGAGCGGCCTCTCACCGACGTCGTGGGTCGGGTATGCGAAAGATAGGGGACCCCGCGCACCCGGCAGAGCCCGTTGACCCTTGCTGCCTTCCGGCCCTGGGGGAGTTCACAGGATGCGCGCCGCGCGGGATCCACCACAGAGTGTAGACGGCCCCGAGACGTGGTCGGGAGCCACCCCGGCCCGGGCCCGACGCCGCACCTCTGACCACGGCCAGTGCTACCGTCGCCCCCGCATTCGGCCACCTTCGGCAAAGGATCGGGATGAAACTCATAAGGACAGCACACACGGTGACACTCGCCGCCGTCGTGGCAGCACTGTCGGCGTGCGGCGGAGGCAGCGACGACGCAGCCACGTCGGACGCGGTGAGCTGGGACGCGGCCGAGCCGTGCACGCTCGCGGACGATGCGACGCTCGCACCGCTCCTCACGGCAGGCGCCGGCGAGGGTACCGCCACCGACAGTCCCGAACGTCGCGCCTGCACGTGGGGCAAGCCCGAGGCGCTGAACACCGTGACGATCACCACTACGAGCGCGCCGGAACCGGTCGACCCGCTGCGCACGATCGACGTCGGCGGGCTTGAGGGGCGCGCGCTCGCCGAGAGCAAGTACCAGTGCATCCTCGAGGTCACCACCGATGCGGGCACCCTGTCGATCGAGACGAAATTCGGTCTCGACGCCACCGCGAACGCGGACACGTCCTGCGACCGGTCCGTCCCCCTCGCCGAGCATGCCCTCACCCAGCTGAAGTGGGCCTAGAACGGGCGGCTACCTGGTCGTTTAACGGTGAGCCGCCGTCGTTGGGTATGCTCCTCCACGGAGGATTCGCCTAGTGGCCTATGGCGCTCGCCTGGAACGCGGGTTGGGTTAACGCCCTCAGGGGTTCAAATCCCCTATCCTCCGCCACAGGAACCCCTGTGAACTGCTGAGAAGCGGTTCGCAGGGGTTTCTTTTTTCTGTCTCCGAGCGACGACCGACCGGCTGTCGGAGCCGAAAGTCCTGGCCACAGCGGGCACAACCCGTTATCTTCCTGTTATCGTCTGCGGTGCAGCGTTCGCTGTGCTGTGTGTCGATTCGAGATAAAAGGACATTCGTATGGCGATTCGTCGCACCCGCGCACTGATCGTGGGCCTGGTCGCAGTGTTGGCATCGGGCCTCGTGTCCGTATTGGCCGGAACCGGCGTCGCCCACGCCGACTCGGCCCTGATCTCGGTGTATTCACCGTCGATGGACAAGGACATTCCCGTCAAGGTGCTCAAGGCCGCGGGCGGCGGCCCCGCGCCGACCCTGTACCTGCTCGACGGTCTGCGGGCACCGGACGACAACAACGGCTGGCTGATCGAGACCGACGTGGAGAGTTTCTTCGCCGGCAAGCACGTCAACGTGGTCATCCCGTTCGGCGGCGGCGGCACCTTCTACTCCGACTGGCAGCGCGACGACCCGAAGCTCGGCCGCGTCAAGTGGGAGACGTTCCTTACCAATGAGCTGCCCCCGGTGATGGCCTCCCAGTTCGGCAGCGACGGGGTGAACAACGCGGTCGCGGGTCTGTCGATGAGCGGCACCTCCGCGTTGAACCTCGCCACTCACCGCCCCGACTTCTACAAGGCGGTCGCGTCGTACAGCGGTTACCCGACGGCCAGCTCGCCCGGCTTCGCGCAGGGCATTCAGGTTTCCGTCGCCCAGATGGGTGGCAACGCGCTGAACATGTGGGGCTTCTGGCCGTCGGGTGCGTGGCTTCGCAACGACCCGCTGCTCAACGTCGGCGCGCTGCGCGGCAAGTCCGTCTACATCTCGTCCGGCGCAGGCTCGGCGGCGGGCGATCCGACGGTCGACCCGGACAGCGCCTCGTTCGACCCGGTGAAGTTCTCGCAGACGGTCCCCCTCGAGACCGCCTCCGGTCTGAGCAGCAAGGTGTTCGTGCCCGCGGCGCAGCGCGCAGGCGCCAAGCTGCAGACCCACATCACCGACGACGGCCTCCACACGTGGAACTACTGGCAGGACCGCTTGCACGAGTCCTGGGCCAACACGCTGGCACCCGCCCTCGGGACCTCCTGAGCCAGGCGTCGTGATCGCCTGACCTACGCCTCAGTGGCCCCCGATCTCCGGATCGGGGGCCACTGTCGTCGGCTGCGGTGTTTGATGTGGGGTGTGCCGATCGACGACAGCAGGCGGATACTCGCGCTGGCGGTGGTGTTGTCCACGCTGGCCGGTTACGTCGACGCGCTGGGATTCATCACGCTCGGCGGGTTCTTCGTCGCGTTCATGAGCGGCAACCTCACCCGGTTCAGTGTCGGGTTCGCGGACGCCGCGTGGGCGCACGCGGCGACTGCTGCCGCGGTGATCGGCATGTTCGTCCTCGGCTGCGCCCTGGGGGCCGTGGTCGTGCACCTGTCCGATCGTCGGCGCCTGCCCATCCGGACGACGGTGCTCGCAGTCGTGTCGGGACTGCTGATCGTCGGCGCGGTGGCAGCGACTCTCGGGGCGAGCACCGTGGCCGTCGGCGCGATGTTGCTCGCGATGGGCGCCGAGAACTCCTTCTTCCAGCGCGACGGCGAGGTGACCATCGGTCTCACCTACATGACGGGCGCGCTCGTGAAGATGGGACATCGGCTGGCCGGGGCACTGTTCGGCGGGCCGCGGTGGGCGTGGCTACGACACTTCGCGCTGTGGGCCGGCCTGGTGGTGGGAGCGGTGACGGGCGCTCTCGCGCACCACTGGATCGGGCTGGACGCCCTATGGTTCGCTGCCGTCCTGTCGACAGCGCTGACCGTCACCGTCCACCTGGGGATCGACCGCGCTACTCGCCGCCCGCAGTTGTCGTGACCGGGTTGCCTGCGGAGTCGAGGGTCCACCACACGCTGCCGACCGCCTGCCCGAATGCGTCACCGGGTTCGTTGTCGTCCTTGTAGCGGTACACGGGGCGACCGTTCACGGTGAGCTGATGGGTGCCGTCCGGCGCCGGGATGGTGTCGATGACGACTTCCTGCAACCCCTGGACCGTCGGGTTCTCGGTAACGGAGGTGACCGGCGGCCACGACTGCAGGCACGTGTCCCGGCACGAACTGGCGCCGGAGCCGACCTCGTCGTTGTCGTACACGTAGACCGTCATGCCACCGTCGTCGACCATCACCTCGCCGAGCGTCGTCGGTCCCATCTTCAGGATGGGCGTTCCGGGTGCGGCGGGCGGAGACGTCGGCGTCGGCGACACCGG
This sequence comes from Rhodococcus mengyinensis, assembly GCF_048381435.1. NCBI lineage: Bacteria > Bacillati > Actinomycetota > Actinomycetes > Mycobacteriales > Nocardiaceae > Rhodococcus > Rhodococcus mengyinensis. The sequence goes on from NZ_JBLWIT010000109.1 coordinate 206,229, forward strand.
GGCGTTGCCGCCCGTGTCGCCGGAATCGGTGCTGTCGTAGGCGCAACTCGAGAAGGTCAGGCTGACGGCGGCGATCGCTGCCAGCGCCCATGTTCGTCTCATGGAGTCCTCGTTCTCTGTGACGGCGAAGTGGCGGGCCTCCGGGGAACCTCTGCGGACCCGTGCATACAGTTCACCTCGAGTTGCGTGCCGGTGCGGGCACTTCGGGCGATGTGACGGGCCCGCACGTGTCGGTATCCGTGATTAGGCTCCTGTGCATGGGCTGGTACACGCCGACCGCACCGTCGCCCGACCTCACCGGCACCCTGGTGTGCGGTTGGTCCGCGCGCACACAGGGCGAGCATCTGCTGGTGCCGGACGCGTGCATGGACATCCTGTGGATCCGGGGTGTGGGAATCCGCGTGTGCGGTCCCGAAACCACGGCGTGGTCGTTCACGCTGCCGCCGGGCACCGAATCCGTCGGCGTCCGTTTCCGTCCCGGCGCCGCCTCGCATCTGCTGCGGACGTCGGCGGCCGAGGTCCGCAACATCCGGGTCGGTCTCGGGGACGTGCTCGGATCCACGTGGGAACGGACGCTGACCGACCGGCTCGACAATGCGCCCGGTTACGCGGAACGAATCGCCCTGTTCGAGAACGCCGTGCGCGCGTGGCGAAATCGCGGACCGGACGCGGACCCGCTGATCGGCACCGTGCGGCAGGCCCTGGCCCGGCACTCGTGGAACGTGGGCGCGCTCGCCGACGCCGCCTCCGTCACGGAGCGGCAATTGCAGCGGCGATGCAACGACGCGTTCGGTTACGGGCCCGCGACTCTCCGCGGCATCCTGCGGCTGCAGCGGTTCATGGCGCTGGCGCAGTCGGGGACGCGGGCCGGGCTCGCCGACCTCGCCGCCACCGCCGGCTACAGCGACCAGGCGCACCTGTCGCGGGAATGCCGGCGGATCTCCTCGCTCACCCCGTCCGACCTCCTCGCCAGTGAGGCCCCCGACTGGCACGGGACGGAATCCGTCGTCGATGTCGGAAATGTTCAAGCCCTCGGGCCCCGGGCGGGAGAAGAATCGGCAGCATGACCTCGACAACCGAAACCCCCGCAGCCCACTACCGAGACCTCGCCGCGAAGTTCACGAAGCGCGTCGAATCCGTGCCCGCCGAACGCTGGGACGACGCGTCACCGTGTGACGGCTGGACGGCCCGCGACGTCGTGCGGCACGTGATCGACACGCAGCGCTACATCGTCACCGTCGTCGATCTGGAACTGCCGGAGCCGCCGTCCGTCGACGACGACCCGGTTGCCGCATGGGCGGCCACGCGCGACGGCATGCAGGAGATCCTGAACGACCCGGCTCTGGTGAGCCGCGAGTACGACGGGCACTTCGGCCGCACCGACCTCGGCAAGACCATCGACAGCTTCTACTGCTTCGACCTGGTGATCCACGGCTGGGACCTCGCCCGGGCCACCGGCCTCGACGAGACCATCCCGGCCGACGACCTGACCTGGGTGGGTGGCGTCGCGGAGCAGATGGGCGAGAGCATCCGCACGGCCGGGGTGTGCGGTCCAGCCGTGGACGTTTCCGCGGACGCCGACGAGCAGACCCGGGTCCTGGCCTTCCTCGGCCGCAAGGCCTGACCCGAGCGCCTGCCCGGTCGCGCTTGTAACCTCGGGTCATGAGCGTGCCGGGCAGGATTGCCGCGCTGACGGCGGTGTCACTGGCCGCGGCGCTGCTCGGCGGTGACGTGGTCGCGGTGGCCGATCCCGAACCCCGGGGCGCATCCGGTCTGCCGGCGCGTGGCCTCGTCACCTCGGCGCCGCTCGCGTCCGCGGTCATGTTCGCCGGGACCACCGGCGACGCCGCTCCCTCACAGCGGGTTCCGGGTGACGAGTCGAACGGTATGTCGGCCACCAGCCACCGCTTCGACGAGTACCCGTACATGCGGTACGAGGTCCGGTTCGGTCCGGAGCCCGCAGGCACCGACGTGACCTGGCACGGACGTTCGGTGAATCTCGACGACCTCGCGATGCACGTGTGGGACGAGGAGGCGCAGAGCTGGGGTGAGCCGGTCGCGACGGCGCAGGCGTCCGAACCGGGCGGTCCGGTCACACTGACCACCCGGATCGAGGGCGAGGACTCCGCGCAGATCCTCGTCATCGACGGTCCGCGACGCGACCGGAGTTTCCGCGAGGCCAACGCGACAGCCGATCAGCAGTTCGCCGACCCGAACGCGTACGACTTCGCGCTGCAGCACATCTCCGACACCCAGTACGTCTCGCGGGACCGGCCGGAGGTGTACTTCGACATGACCCGCTGGACCGCCGAGAACGCGGCCGAACGCAAGATCGCCTACTCCATGCACACCGGCGACCTTGTCCAGAGCTGGATTCGTCCGGGCGCACCCGAGTCCCGCGCCCGGCCCGAGTTCGAAGTCGCGGACAAGGCGATGGCGACGCTCGAAGAGGCCGGCATTCCCTACGGCGTCCTGCCCGGCAACCACGACAACCTGTGGAACGTCGGCGGACGGCTCATTCCCGGCGAGCACGAGAAGAATCACGCCCTCTACAACGAGTTCTTCGGGCCGTGGCGGTACCGCGACCGGCCGTACTGGGGCGAATCCGTCACGGACACGGACAATTCGGCGCACTACGACCTGCTCGACATCGCCGGCGCGAAGTTCCTGATGCTCTACATCGGCTACAACCCGCCCGAGCACGTACTGCAGTGGGCCGAGGACGTGCTCGCCGACCACCCGGACCGCAACGTGATGATCGGCAGCCACTACTACCTGGACGAGGACGGCTCGCTGCGGATGAGCGGGTTCGGCGACATCGGTAGCAGTGCGGGACAGCAGATCTGGAACCGGCTCGTCGTTCCCTTCGACACGGTGTTCCTGGTCCTCGCAGGACATGTCGACGGGCAGACGACGGTCACCGACCGAAAGGTGGGCGACACGGAGCGGAAGGTCGTGGAGTTGCTCGCCGACTACCAGTACTTCACCGTCGACAGCCGCCGCGAGACCGGGTTCCAGCGACTCCTGCAGTTCGATCTCGACGACGGAACCCTCGCCGTCACGACGCACTCCCCCACGCTGGACAGCTTCCGGGTGGAGGACTTCGATCCGCAGCGGCGCTACCAGCCGGATGACGGGGACTTCGTCACCGATGTGGAGTTGCGGGCCGACCTGCCGCGCGCCGTCATGCCTACGCCCTGAGATGTAGGTCGATCAGCTGCGCGACGAAACTGTCCACGTCGAAGTCGCCGGCGATCACTTCGATGCTGCGGGTGGCGCGGAGGGTCGCCACCCCGTGCAGCTGGGTCCACAGGTTCAACGCGACCACGCGCGGCTCGTCGGAGCCGGTGTCCGCGACGAGTGCGACGACCGTCTCGAACAGAGGTTTCGAGTGTTGCCGCAGGTCCTCTCCCGACCCTTCGAGCAGGTCGTGCCGGAACATCAACTCGAACAGGGTGCGGTGGGCGTCGGCGAAGGAGAGGTACTGCCGTGCCGTCCGCCGCACGCGTGCGAGGGGGTCCGACTCGGACGCGATCGCCGACCGGAGCTCGTCGGCCAGTTCGGCGAATCCCGAGGCGGCGATCGCGGCGAGCAATGCTTTGTGGGTGGGAAAGTACCGTCGCGGCGCGCCGTGCGAGACACCCGCGTGCCGGGCGACGGCGCGCAGCCCGACGGCGTCGATGCCGCCCTGGTCCAGCAATTCGCGGCCACTGTCGATCAGCCGCACGCGCAGGGGTTGCACTTCTCCACTCATGTAGACAGTGTCTATCATTGCGTGAGTAGACAATGTCTACTCACGCAATGGCGCCCGAGTGAGGAGTTCACCGTGTGGTACTGGATCTTCAAGTACGTGCTGATCGGACCGGTGCTGCGCATGTTCGGGCGGCCCACGATCGACGGTGCACACCACATCCCGGCGTCGGGTCCGGTGATCCTTGCGAGCAATCACCTCACAGTCGTCGACTCGTTCTTCCTCGTCCTGATGGTGCGCAGGCGCATCACGTTCGTGGCAAAGAGCGAGTACTTCACCGAAAGCGGCGCGAAAGGCAGGGCGAAACGCTGGTTCTTCACCGCGGCCGGCCAGGTGCCGATCGACCGATCCGGGGCCTCCGCGGCGGAATCCGCACTGAACACCGCGCGGAAGATCCTGGACGACGGCAAGGTCTGGGGAATCTACCCCGAGGGCACCCGTTCTCCCGACGGCCGACTCCACAAGGGCAAGACCGGAATCGCCCGGGTCGCGCTCGCGACGGGCGCCCCGGTCGTGCCCATCGCCATGCACGGCACCCGGCAGGTCAACCCCGCCGGATCGCGGATGTGGCGGTTCGGCAAGGTGACGGTGACCGTCGGCGAACCGCTCGACTTCACCCGATTCGCCGAGCTACGCGACAACCGGCACGTCGTCCGGGCCGCGACGGACGAGCTGATGCACGCCCTCATGACACTGTCGGGGCAGGAGTACGTGGACGACTACGCGCTCAGGCGTCCGGCGTAGCGACGGCACGCGTCACGAGATCGGCGACGAGCCGCTCCGTGTCGACCCCCTCGAGCACGCCGGGCAGCGTCAGGTGCTCGACGATGAGCGCATTCATCGCGAGGTAGAGCATCAGCACGGTGCTGCGATCACCGGGCAGTCCCGAGTCGAGGTGAAAACCGATGTCGCGTTCCAGATTCTCGGAGATCGTGCGCGTCAGCGTGGTCCGCAACTCGGGACGCCGGACCGCTTCGAGTCGCAATTCCTGCAACGCGAGATAGCCCGTGCGGTCGCGGGTGATCCTGCCGAACAGCCCCTGCATGTACTCGATCGCGAGCTCGAGATTCTGCGGCTTGCGCCCGCCTTCTTCGACGACCGAGGGGTCGGGACCCATCCGCTCGTGAATCCGCTTGCCGACCTGGTCGAACAGGTCGTCGCGGCTGGCGAAGTAGTTGGACGCCGTCCCCTTGGGGACGTTCGCCTCGACGTCGACGGCGCGGAAGGTGAGGCCGCGCGCACCCTCGCGCGCAAGCACTTCGATCGCGGCGTTCACGAGAGCCGCACGTCGTTCCGGATTCTGCGCCATCGACACTCCTCGACGAAAAGAACTTGCAACCACTTCAGTCATAGTACTACAAATGGAGTTGTTACCGACCACGGGAGAACTCACATGCGAAAGCTCGTCTACTACGCCGCCGCCACCATCGACGGATTCATCGCCGGCACCGACGGCTCGGACCCCACCGGCACCATCTTCGAGATCGACGGCGATCACATGCCCGTGATGATCGCCGAGTACCCCGAGACGGTCCCCACCCACATGCGGGCACCGCTGGGAATCGACGCCCCCAACAAACATTTCGACACACTGCTCATGGGCCGCGCCAGTTACCAGCCCGGCCTCGACCTCGGCATGACCAGCCCGTACGCGCATCTGCGGCAGTACGTCTTCTCGACCACGATCACCGAGTCGCCCGACCCGGACGTCGAGATCGTCTCGGGCGATCCGATCGAGAAGGTCCGCGAACTCAAGCGGGAGGACGGCAAGGACATCTGGCTGTGCGGCGGCGGCAAGCTCGCCGCCGCGGTGCAACCCGAGATCGACGAGCTCCGGATCAAGCTCAACCCCGTGGCGATCGGCACCGGCATTCCGTTGTTCGACGGCGAATTCGGCCCTCAGCGGTTCCGGCTGGCCGCGAGCCGCGCCTTCGAGAGCGGGATGATTTTCCTGACGTACGTCCGCCGATAACCGAAGTCACACCCGCCACTCGCGGCAACACGGGCACCTGACGCATGTATTGATTCAATACGTCAGTAATGTTCGAGGCATGCGCGAACGCCGATACTCGTCCACCAGCCCCGAACGCCTGGCCGCAGCCCTGTTCGACGTCGCGGCCGAGTCGGGGCTCGAGGGCGCCAGCGTGCGCGAGGTCGCCAAGAGGGCGGGTGTGTCCATCGGAGCCGTGCAGCACCACTTCTCCACGAAGGACGAGATGTTCGCGTTCGCCCTGCGGACCCTCGTCGACAAACTCCTCGCCCGACTGTCGGAGGTCGAGCGCGGCGGGGATCCCGCCCGGGCCCTGTTCGCCGCGATGTCCCAGTTGCTGCCGCTCGACGAGGCGCGGTCGCGGGAGGCGCACGTCATGGCGGCATTCGCCGTCCGGGCCGCGACCTCCCCGTCGCTCGCCGAGATCCGGCGCAAGACCCTGTTCACCATCCGCACCGGACTGTCCGCCGTGCTCATCGGGATCGGCACCCCGGAGGCGGAAACCCGTGCGGCGCTTCTCCTCGCCACCGTCGACGGCCTTGCCCTCGATGCGATCGGCAGTCCGGCGCTGTACCCGCCGGAGTACCTCGAGCACGCCCTCGACATTCAGATCGGCATGATTCTGCAGGGCGCCGACGTCGTGCCGTCGTCGTCGATCGAACTGGCCAGCTGACCCCTCGGCCGATGTCACATCCGTCTCGTCAGAGTGAACCGCTGTCACATCGGGCGGGGGGCGCGGGGCGGTTCGCGCCCAGCCCGTCCGGCGACCTGCACCTCGGCAACCTGCGGACCGCCGTGCTGGCGTGGCTGTTCGCCCGGTCCACCGGCCGGAAGTTCCTCCTGCGCGTCGAAGACCTCGACCGCGTCCGCGAGGGCGCCCGCGACCGGCAACTGGCCGACCTCGCGGAACTCGGCCTCGACTGGGACGGCGACGTCGTGTCGCAGTCGCACCGACTGTCGCGGTACGACGCTGCCATCGCCGAACTCCACGCCGCCGGCCTCACGTACGAGTGCTTCTGCACGAGAAGAGAAATCCTCAAAGCCGCGTCGGCGCCGCACGCACCGCAGGGCGCGTACCCGGGGACCTGCCGCAACCTGACACCGGACGAACGCGCAGACCGGCTCGCCGGCGGCCGACCCCCCGCGCTGCGGCTGCGCGCCGGCGTCACGTCGTTCACCATCGACGACGTCCTGCACGGCAGCTATTCCGGCATGGTGGACGATCTCGTGCTGCGGCGCGGCGACGGGACACCCGCCTACAACCTCGCCGTGGTCGTCGACGACGCCGCCCAGGGAATCGATCAGGTGGTGCGCGGCGACGACCTGCTCTCGTCCGCGCCCCGCCAGGCCTACCTCGCCGGGCTGCTCGGGTTGACCGCCCCCACCTACGCGCACGTGGCCCTCGCACTCAACGAGGACGGCAAACGGCTCGCGAAACGCGACGGCGCCGTCACGCTCGCCGACCAGAAAGCGTTGGGACGCACCCCGAGCGACGTCCTCGGAGTGCTGGCGACGTCACTCGCGCTCGCGGAACCGGGCGAGGTCGTGGATCTCGGGATACTTCTCGACCGGTTCGACCCGGCCCGCCTGCACCGCGAACCGTGGGTGGTCAGGCTCCCGACGCCGCAGCAATCACCATGATCAGGAAGAACAGGATCCAGCCGACGACGTAGGCGCCGCCGATGGCGATTCCGGCGATCGCAAGTCCGCGGCCCTCCTGCCCGGATTGCTTGATCTGGCCCAGCGCAATGATGCCGAGGATGATGCCGACGATGGAGCCGAGGCCGTAGAAGCATCCGCCGACGATCGACGTGATCAGCGACGCGATCGCGAGACCGTTCGTCCCCAGCGGCCGCGGGTAGGGCGCGCCGTACGGGTTCGGTGCGCCGTACTGCGGGGCGGGACCGCCGTATTGGCCCGAAGCCCCGTACTGGTTGGGCGCGCCGCCGTACTGGTTGGGGGCGCTGTACTGATTCGGGGCGGCATACGGGTTGGGCGTCCCGTACTGCTGGTTCGGCGCCCCGTACTGGTCGCCGCCGTACTGATTCTGATTCGGCGCGGCATACGGATTCGGAGAAGTCCCGTACGCGCCCGGCTGCTGATAGTCGGGGTACTTCTCGGTGGGCGCCGAATAGGTGGGATAACCGGATTCGTCGACCCCGTATCCGTCGCGCGGCAAGCCGGGAACCTCGCCATAAGTGGGTGGTGTTTGCCCGTTGTACGGATTCGAATCGTCCGATCCCCCAGAATTAGTCACGATAACCAGCGTAAAGCATCAAAACCGCAGGAGAAGAAGCAGACCAAAGGGAGGCGAGTAAAGGATTGTCCACGTAGTGTTTATTCGCACTGTCACGCGCGAGCATTCAACTCTTGCTGAGGGGATCACATGACGACTGGTGGATACGACCCTAACGACAAACCTGAAGGTGGTGACCAGGGCGGATACCCCCCGCGGGGCAATCCTCCACCGCCGCCCGGTGGTTATCCGCCGCCCCCGGGGAATTACCCTCCGCCGCCGCAGGGACCGCCGCCCGGCGGATATCCGCCACCGCCGCCCGGCGGAAACTACCCGCCCCCGCCCGGCGGAAACTATCCGCCGCCTCCCGGTAATTACCCGCCGCCGCAGGGCAATTACCCGCCGCCGCCCCAGGGACCGCCGCCCGGTGGATATCCGCCGCCTCCGCCGATGTCGGATTACGGCACGCCCGGGCAGACGCCGGGGCAGTTCTCCGTGGGCGACGCGATCGGCTACGGCTGGAACAAATTCAAGGACAACACGCTCATCTGGATCGGCATCCTGCTGATCGCCGCCATCATCCAGGTGGTGCTGAACCTCGTCTTCGGCGGCTTCAGCACGTCGTCCGACATGAGCGCGGCGTTCTCGGTGTGGCGGATCATCGGCACGATCGTCACGACCATCGTCGGCTATCTGATCAATGCGGCTCTCGTGCGGGGCGCACTGCACGAGGTGGACGGGAACAAGCCGGCGTTCGGTTCGTTCTTCCAGTTCACCAATGTCGGGGCGATCATCATCGCCAGCGTGATCATCGGTGTGGCCGCCACCATCGGTTTCGTCCTGCTCATCATCCCGGGTCTCATCGTCATCTTCCTGACCTGGTGGACGCTGCAGTTCGTCATCGATCAGAACGAGGACGCAATCACCGGCATCAAATCGAGCTTCCGCGTGATCTCGCAGAACGTCGGCCCGGTGCTGCTGCTGGCCCTCGCTCTCGTCGGCATCAACATCGTCGGTGCACTCCTCTGCGGCGTCGGACTTCTCGTCTCGATCCCGATCACGATCATCGCGTCGACCTACGCGTACCGCGTGCTCACCGGCCGTTACGTCGCGGCCTGACCGCTCGCTCCCACGGGTGAGTGTGCTTCCTGTCCTTCGCGGACGGAAAGTACGCTCACCCGTTTTGCCACTCCCGTCACTCGAGTCACTTCCACCCCTTGCGTAAGGTGCTCAGGCGTCATCCGAGACATTCAGGACTCGAGATTCGAGGGGGAACACATGACTACCGGTGGATTCGATCCAGGCCAGGGACAACAGCCGTTCGGCGGGCAGCAGTACGGGCAACCGCACTACAACGGGGCGGGGCAGCAGCAGTACGGACAGCAGTTCGGCGCACCGCCGCAGTTCGATTCGGCACAGCAGTTCGGCACCCAGCCGTTCACGCAGCCGGACTTCGGGTTCGACCCGTCCCGTCCCGGTGAACTTCTTCCCCGCCTCGGCGCACGGGTGATCGACGGCCTGATCGTCGGCATCCCGATGGCCGTGGTCAGCACCGTCCTCGCGCTGGTGCTGGGCAACTTCCTGGGCAGCGTCCTCGGCGCGATCCTCACCGCGGCCGCCGCCGTCGGCTACTTCGTCTTCCTCGAGACGACGAGGGGGCAGACCCTGGGCAAGCAGCTCCTGGGTCTGCGCGTCGAGGGCCCGAACGGCGGACTCCCCACCCAGCAGCAGTCGCTGACCAGGAACGGTTTCTACGTCCTGTCCGCGCTCGGCGGGTTCCCGCTCCTCGGGTTCCTGTTCGGTCTGCTCGGCGTCGTTGCCGCGATCGTCATCGGGGTGACGATCAACGGCAGCCCCACCAAGCAGGGCAAGCACGACGAACTGGCCGGCGGCACGCGCGTCGTTCAGGGCTAGTCCGAACCCGTCCTACCGTGCGGGTGAACGTATCTTTCGTCGCGTCAGATCGGACAAAAGGTACGTTCACCCGTTCCTGATTCGCGCCCTTCCACCTGCAGGTGCTTGGATTGCGGCGTGACAGCCTCAGATCAGCAGACCAAACCAGACGACCACGCGACGTTCGCGCACGTCAGCCGGGGGTACTACCCCACGTTCGTCGCCCTCTTCACCGCGACGCTGCTGATCTCGAATATCTGCGCGACGAAGGGCGTCGCGTTCTTCGCCGATTCGTCGCTGACCATCGGGCCGCTGCAGATCCTGCCCGTCATCACCGACGGCGGCTTCTTCCTGTTCCCGCTCGCCTACATTCTCGGCGACGTCCTCAGCGAGGTGTACGGGTTCAAGTCGACGCGTCGAGCGATCTACCTGGGCTTCGGCGCCCTGATCCTGGCCGCGTTCTGCTTCTGGCTCCTCATCGAGCTGCCGTCCGCCGACTTCTACGAAAACCAGGAAGCGCTGCGGTCCGTCGTCGGCGTCTACCCGCGACTGCTGCTCGCCGGGCTGGCCGGTTACCTCGTCGGGCAGATGCTGAACTCGGTGACGCTGGTCCTGATCAAGGAGCGTACCAAGGAGAAGCACCTGTGGGCGCGGCTCATCGGGTCCACCATCGTCGGTGAGTTCGCCGACACCCTGATCTTCTGCTCCATCGCCGCAGGCGCGATCGGCATCAGCACGTGGAGCGATTTCGTCAACTACGTGATCGTCGGATTCCTGTGGAAGACCCTCGTCGAGGTACTGGTCATGCCGATCACGTACCGCGTCATCGCCTACGTGAAGAAACGCGAACCCACCTACCAGCTCTGACCCCCACGTGAGTGGGAAAGTGTGCCCGAGGACGCTTTCCCACTCACGTGCGGTAGAAGCGGCCCAGGGTTTCGGCTTTGAACTCGTCGAAGTAGCCGCCCTCGATGCTGGCGCGTATCTGATCGACCAACCGCACGGTGAAGCGTTCGTTGTGGATGGTGCACAACGTGGACGCCAGCATTTCCTTCGCCTTGAACAAATGGTGAATGTAGGCGCTGGTGTAATTCGCGCAGGTGTAGCAATCGCAGTTCTCGTCGATGGGCGTGAAGTCACGACGGAAGCGGCTGGTGTTGATGTTGAACCGGCCGTCCGGGTGGTAGATCGCGGCGTTGCGCGCGACCCGTGACGGATTCACGCAGTCGAACGTGTCCGCGCCGTTCTCGATGGCCACGAAGAAGTCGTCCGGCTCGCTGATGCCGAGCATGTGCCGCGGCTTGTGCTCGGGAAGCTCCTCGTTGCACCAGCGGACGATGGTGCCGAGGTTCTGCTTCTCGAGCGCACCGCCGATGCCGTATCCGTCGAACCCGCGGCCGCTCTCCCCCGTGATCGACTCCAGCCCCCGGCACGCCTGCCTCCGCAGGTCCTCGTACTGCGCGCCCTGCACGACCCCGAACAGCGCCTGGTACGGGCGATGGGCGCGCTCGGCGGTGAGCTTCTCGTGCTCGGCGATGCAGCGCACCGCCCACGCCTGCGTCCGCTCCACCGACTGCTCCTGGTACCCGCGGGTGTTCAGCAGCGTGGTGAGCTCGTCGAACGCGAACATGATGTCGGCGCCGAGCTGGTGCTGGATCTGCATCGACACCTCGGGGGTGAACCGGTGCCGCGACCCGTCCAGGTGCGATTTGAACGTGACCCCGTCGTCGTCGACGGTCGCGAGGCGTTCCTTGCCCTTCGCGATGACGTCGTCGGAGCGCACCCCGACCGCTTCCATCGCGAGGACCTTCTTGAACCCGACGCCCAGCGACATGACCTGGAATCCGCCGCTGTCGGTGAACGTCGGGCCGTCCCAGTTCATGAACTTGCCCAGACCGCCGGCCTCGTCGACGATGTCCGGCCCGGGCTGCAGGTACAGGTGGTACGCGTTGGCGAGCAGCGACTGCGCGCCCAGTTCCTTCATGCTCTCCGGCAGCACCGCCTTGACGGTGGCCTTGGTGCCGACGGCCACGAACGACGGCGTCGCGATGTCACCGTGCGGGGTGTGAATGGTTCCGGTACGACCCAGCTGCCCGTCGAGTCGGGTACCGACGGTGAAGAACGGATCGGGCGGGGTCGGGACTACGGCATTCACGGGTGTATCCAATCACGGGCGACATTTCCGGCGACACATCACTACTTCGTTCGATAGTGGGTACAGAGAGTGAGACGATCCCATCCCTTCGACCGGAGGAACCGCCATGAGCGACGAGCAGGCCGGCCACCGGATCGACAGGCGAACCTTTCTCTCGGGTGCGGCGGTCGCCGGCGGGGTGACCGTGATGTCGGGCCTCTTCGACCGTCGGGCGGACGCATCGGAGAAGCCGCTGCACCGGCAGCCCAGCAACTACGTGCAGCCCAACATCGTGTTCATCGTCGTCGACGAGATGCGGTTTCCCCAGGTCTTTCCCGCGGGGATCACCACTGCCGACCAGTTTCTGCAGCGGTTCATGCCCAACCTCTACACGCTGTGGGCGCCCGGGGTGAAGTTCACGCAGCACTACACGGCCGGGGTGGCGTGCAGTCCGGGCCGTGCGTGTTTCGTCACCGGGCTGTATCCGCTGCAGAACTGGATGCTGCAGACACGGACCGGTAATCGGGCCTCCCCCGTCCCGTCGCCCGCGATGGGACGGGACTTTCCGACGTACGGCAAGCTGCTGCGGCAGGCGGGGTACGTCACGCCGTACGTCGGCAAGTGGCATCTGTCGCCGTCCCCCGACGAGGACTCCGGGCTCGCCCCCGGCTACCTCGAGGAGTACGGGTTCGACGGACTGACCATGCCCGACATCATCGGAATGAACGGTGAGGGATTCGAATTCGACGGGCACATCGCCGACCAGGCCGCGGCGTGGTTGTCGACACGGAAGCCCGGGGACGGCCCGTTCTGTCTCACTGCGAGCTTCGTCAATCCCCACGACCAGCAGTTCTTCTGGGCCGGAACGGAAGCGGAACGGTATCAGTCGCTGTACGCGAACAACGTTCCCCCGCTCAGTCCCGCGCGGGCCTGGTCGGTGACCACCGGCGAGAGCGACCCTCCGCGCCTGGGTTATCCGTCGGTGCCGCCGAACTGGGAACCCGAGAAGGCATTGCAGTCGAAACCGAGCACCCAGGTGTTCGCGCGGGAGTTCCAGGCCCTGGTGTGGGGCGGCGTCACCGACGACATCCAGAATCTGTCGAACTACTACCTCCAGCCCTACGGCCAGGGCACCGATCCCGACCGCCACATCGCGTTCGCGCCGTACACGTACTGGGAGCGGGCCCTGGACAGTTACACCAACGTGCTGTCGATGGTCGATCACCACATCGGCACGGTGATCAACTCGCTGCCGGAGGATGTCGCGGCGAACACCGTCTTCGTCATGACGTCCGATCACGGCGAATATGCCGGGGCGCACGGCTTCGTCGCGGGCAAGTTGTCCACCGCCTACGACGAGGCATTCCACATCCCGCTGATCGTCGCCGACCCGACCGGGCGATTCACCGGCGATACCGACACCCCGCGCGGCCAGCTCACGTCGAGCGTCGACGTGGTGCCGCTGCTCGCGACGCTCGGGCACGGCGACCGGAACTGGATGTCCGGGGACCTGTTCGCCACCTATGCCGAACGCGCCGACCTCATGCCGCTGCTGCGGAGCAACACCGCGGCCGGTCGCGACCACGTCGTCCTCGCCACCAACGAGCACGCACCGCAGGGGGTCAACTGGAACAATTCCCCCACCCACATCTACGTGCTGCGCACCCCCGAGGCGAAGGTCGCGGTGTATTCGAAGTGGTTGGGGCCCACCGCCTACGTCGACCCGGCGTCGTTCCAGTACGAGTTCTACGACTACGCCACCGAACGCGGTCGGGCGGAACTCGACAACACCTTCGATCACGACCCGCGCGGTCCGGCCATGGCTGCGCAGCTGATGACCCAGTACCTGCCGACTCAGCTCGCCGCGCCGCTCCCCCCGGCGTTCGCTCAGCAGGGTGCAGACGCGATGGCCCGCTACCTCGCCTACATCCAGCTGATCAACCGGTACACGCCCGGCGAGATCGACCGCGAGGGCATCGACAAGCTGACCGCGTTCGGGGAGGTGTTCTGACGGTTATGGCCAGGAAAGTCGTTGCCGCCGTGCTGGTTCTGCTGCTGTGGTCCGGCGGGGCCTCCCTCGCGTCCGCGGCGCCCCCACCGACCGCGCAGTGCGCGTGGCAATTCATGTCCGACTCGACCGTGCTCAACGTCGCCTTCCCCGACGCCAACGCGACGTACTGGGTGCTGCCCTACGCGTTGGGGCCGGATGACACCATCGAACTGAGCGGCACCTACCCGGCCGCCCGGTACTTCTCGCTCAATACGTACGGGACGAACTTCGACACCGTCGACACGTTGCGCGACAACCAGATCGGACCCGACCCCGGCAGCGAAAACCCGTTCGCCGACGCCGCCGCCGGTGCCCTGCCCGCCACGCAGAAGCGCTGGCACGCGACGGTCGTGACCGGTCCGGCCGACCACTCCCGCAACCAGATTCAGGCCCTGCCCGCCGGAGCCGACACGCAGTCGGTACCCGTCGGCTTCCTCATCATCCGGGTGTACGTGCCCGACGACCCGGCATCTCCGACGGGCGGTGTTCCACTACCCGACGTGACGCTGACGTTCGGGGGCCGGACGTCGCCGGTGCCGACATGCGGATCCGAATTCGATCCCGCCGCCTACGACAACGGACCACTCGGACAGATCGCGGAGGCCGCATTCGACCAGATCATCGCCGGCGCAGCGTCCGGCGCGTTCCCCGGCAACGTGCCCGAGGCGACGTTCGTGAACCCCGCGAGCACGTCGGGCCTGTTCCCCAACGGCGACAACAAATATGTCGGGGCCGGCCTGACGTACCAGCCCGGACGCATCGTCGTCGTGCAGGGCCGGGCACCGACGTTCCCCGACACCCGTGCCGGCCAACCCGTCACCGCACCCGGCCGCCAGGTGCGGTACTGGTCGATGTGCCAGAACGATCAGGCGACGCCGTACCCGGTCGTCGCGTGCGCCGCCGACTTCCAGACACGCACCGACGGCGACGGCAACTACACGTACGTCGTCGCCGCACCGCAGGACGTCCCCGCCCGCGCCGCGTCCGACCCGGCCGTCACCGTCATCCCCTGGGGCTCCACCGACGTCGCGAAAAAGGTCCTCTTCCTGCGGTACATGCTGCCGTCCGACGCCTTCTACCCCCAGTCGGTGCAGGCTTCGCAGAACGATCACACCGACCCGGCCGCCACGATGGGTCCGTACTATCCGCGCGCCGCCTATTGCGACACCGCCACCTTCGAAGCGGGGGGAAGCACTGCGTGCCTGTGAGTACTTATCAACCGCCCGTGGTTGACAAGTACTCACGGGTGTTCAGACCTCGGCGCCGACGAACTGGCTGTTGTAGAGGCGGTAGTACGCGCCGCGGGTGAGGAGCAGGTCGTCGTGGCTGCCCTGCTCGACGATGCGACCGTCCTCCATGACGACGATGAGGTCGGCGTCGCGGATGGTCGACAACCGGTGTGCGATCACGAAACTCGTGCGATCACTGCGCAGGACCGCCGTCGCGTGCTGCACGAGCAACTCGGTGCGGGTGTCGACGGAACTGGTTGCCTCGTCGAGGATCAGGATCGACGGCTGCGAGATGAACGCGCGGGCGATGGTGATCAGCTGCTTCTCACCGGCACTGATGTTGCTGCCCTCTTCGTCGATGACGGTGTCGTAGCCGTCGGGCAGCGAGTGGACGAACCGGTCGACGTAGCTGATCCGTGCGGCTGCCTGGATCTCGTCCTCGGTGGCGTCGGGACGTCCGTACGCGATGTTGTCGCGGATGGTGCCGCCGAACAACCACGCGTCCTGCAGCACCATGCCGATGCGGGACCGCAGGTCGTCGCGCGACATCTCGGCGATGTCGACGCCGTCGAGGAGAATTTTGCCGCCGTCGAGTTCGTAGAACCGCAGGATCAGGTTGACGAGTGTGGTCTTGCCGGCGCCGGTGGGTCCGACGATGGCGACCATCTGACCGGGTTCCGCCACCAGCGACAGGTTCTCGATCAGCGGCTTCTCCGGCGAGTAACTGAACGACACGTCCGAGAACTCCACCCGGCCGAACGTATGGACGCGACCCGCATCACGGGGCTCCGCCGGTGTGGGCGCTTCGGTGAGGTCGGGCTCCTCCTCGTCCTCGTCGAGGATGGCGAACACCCGCTCGGCCGACGCCACACCCGACTGCATGAGGTTGACCATCGCCCCGATCTGGGTGAGGGGCTGGGTGAACTGGCGCGAGTACTGGATGAACGCCTGCACGTCGCCGAGGCTCATCGTGCCGGACGCCACCCGCATGCCACCCAGCACGGCGATGGCCACGAAGTTGAGGTTTCCGAGGAACATGATCGCGGGCATGATCAGGCCCGAGATGAACTGGGCCCGGTAACTGGCCTGGTAGAGCGCCTCGTTCTGCTCCTCGAAGCGGGCCTCCACCTCACGGCTGCGACCGAACACGGTGACCAGTTCGTGGCCCGTGTACGCCTCCTCCACGTGAGAGTTGAGCGCTCCCGTCGACTTCCACTGCGACACGAAGTGGGTCTTGGACCGTTTCGCGATCTGCGCCGTCACCAGGATCGACAGCGGCACCGTCAGCACCGCGATCAACGCGAGCAGCGGCGAGATGACGATCATCATCACGAGGATGCCGATCACCGTCATCGCCGACACGATCAGCTGACTCAGCGTCTGCTGCAACGACTGCGAGACGTTGTCGATGTCGTTGGTGACCCGGCTCAACAGGTCGCCGCGGGAGTGGGAGTCGAAGTAGCGCAGCGGAAGTCGATGGATCTTCCGTTCGACCTCGGCGCGCAGATTCTTCACGACACCCTGCACGATGATGTTCAGCAGGAAACCCGACAGCCACATGAACACCGACGACCCCAGGTACAGAGCCAGCACGATCGCCAGCACCCGGCCGAGCGCGCTGAAGTCGATACCGACACCGGGCACGACGGCCATGCCGGACACCATGTCGGCGAACGTGTTCTGCCCGTCGGCCCGCAGTGCGGCGACGGCCTGATCCTTCGACATCCCGGCGGGCAACTGCGCGCCGATGATGCCGTCGAAGATCAGATTCGTGCCCTGACCGAGCATCCGCGGCGCGATCGAGGTGAGCACCACCGACACGGCAGCGACCAGGAAAACGATGCCGACGGCGATCCGGTGGGGACCCAACCGCCTCAGCAACCGCTTGGTGGACGGCCACAGGTCGTTCGGCTTGGACCCCGGGGCACCCGGAGCGACCGGTCCCGGAATACGGGGGCCGGCGGGCCTTTCGGCGGTGGTGGTGGTTGCGCGATCGCTCATAGTGCTTCCTGGACCGATCGTTGGGATTCGACGATCTCGACGTAACACGGACACGTCTCGAGCAGTTGGTCGTGCGTGCCGATCCCGACCACCGCGCCGTCCTCGAGGACCACGATCTGCTCGGCCTCCACGATCGTCGAGACACGTTGGGCGACGACGATAACGCACGCGTCCGAGGTCTCGGGTTTGAGCGCCGCACGCAGCCGCGCGTCGGTGGTGAGGTCGAGGGCGGAGAAGGAGTCGTCGAACAGGTAGATCGACGGACGACGGACCAGTGCCCGCGCGATCGCGAGTCGCTGTCGCTGACCGCCGGACACGGTCGTGCCGCCCTGCGCGATCGGAGTGTCGAGACCCTCGGGCATCGCGCGGACGAAATCCGCGGCCTGCGCGATCTCCAGAGCCCGCCACAGTTCGTCGTCGGTCGCATCGGGTTTGCCGTACCGGAGGTTGGTGGCGACGGTGCCCGAGAACAGGTACGGCCGCTGCGGAACGAGTCCGATGCCGGACCGCAGGACGTCCAGATCGATGCGGCGCACATCCGTGTCGGACACGGTGACCGAACCCGACGTGGCGTCGATGAGGCGCGGGATCAGCGACAGCAGCGTCGTCTTACCGGAACCGGTGCCGCCGATGATCGCGGTGGTCTTGCCCGGTTCGGCGCGGAAGCTGATGTCGCGCAACACCGGTTCGTCGGCACCGGGGAACTTGAACTGGGCGTCGCGCAGTTCCACCACACCGGGGTTCTCCAGCACGGTGACTGCGTCGACCGGCGGCACGACGGTGGAATCGGTGGCGAGCACCTCGCCGATGCGTTCGGCGCAGACGGTGGCGCGGGGGGCCATCATCGCGATGAACGACGCCATCATCACCGACATCAGGATCTGCATGATGTAGCTGAGCATCGCGGTCAGCGAGCCGACCTGCATGGTGCCGCTGTTGATCTCGTGACCGCCGAACCAGATGACGGCGACACTGGTGATGTTCGCGATGACCATCACGAGGGGGAACATCACCGCCGTCAGCCTGCCCACCCGCAGGGCGGTCTGGGTGAGCTGCTCGTTCGCGTCGCCGAACCGCGCCACCTCGGAGCGCTCACGGACGAACGCCCGCACCACGCGGATACCGGTGATCTGCTCACGCAGCACCCGGTTGACCCCGTCGATCCGGGTCTGCATCTCCCGGAACGCGGGCACCATCCGCGAAATCACGAAACCCATGGACAGCGCGAGTACCGGCACGGTGACCGCCAGGATCCAGGCGAGCCCGGCGTCCTCGCGGATCGACATCACGACGCCGCCGACGCACATGATCGGCGCCATCACCAGGATCGTGCAGCTCATCACGACGAGCATCTGCACCTGCTGCACGTCGTTGGTGTTGCGGGTGATCAGGGACGGCGCGCCGAAGCGGCCGAATTCGCGGGACGAGAAGCTCCCGACCTGATGCATCACGGCGCGGCGCACGTCGCGCCCGAAACCCATTGCGGCGCGGGCGCCGAAGAACACCGAACCGATCGAGCAGATGATCTGCACGACGGTGACGAGCAGCATCATGACGCCCGTGGACAGGATGTACCCGGTGTCGCCCTTGGTGACGCCGTTGTCGATGAGATCGGCGTTCAGACTGGGCAGGTACAGGGCTGCCGCGGTCGCGACGAGTTGGAACAGGACGACCGCCGTGAGGTCCCGCTTGTACGGGCGGAGGTACGTGGTGAGCAGGGCATTCAACATGGGCAGCGATCCTGGCGGGTCATCATTATGTCCGAAGGTTACCAACAGAAACGACCG
>NZ_JBLWIT010000109.1:225375-230535 GCF_048381435.1 Rhodococcus mengyinensis
GGCACTACCAGAAAGGCGCACGGGCGCGAAGCGCCTACCGGACGGGCTGCAGCGGCTCGTCCGCGTCGTGCAGGACCTTCTTCAGTTTCTCGCCCTCGATGTCGACGTTGGGCAGGATCTTGTCCAGCCACTTCGGCAGCCACCACGCCTTGTCGCCGAGCAATGCCATCACGGACGGGATGATCACCATGCGCACGACGAAGGCGTCGAAGAACACGGCCGCCGCCAGGGCGAAACCGATCGACTTGATGAACGAGTTCGGCTCGGCGATGAACGCCGCGAACACCGAGATCATGATGACCGCGGCGGCGCTGACCACCCGGGCACCGTGGTTGAAACCGACGGTGACGGCCTGCTTCGCGGTCGCGCCGTGGACGTATTCCTCCCGCATCCGGGTCACCAGGAACACCTGGTAGTCCATCGCGAGACCGAACACGACGCCGATCAGGAAGATCGGCATGAAGCTGACGATCGGCTGCGGGTTGGAGATGATGCCGCCCCAGCCCTCCTGGAACACCGCGACGGTGGCACCGAACGTGGCCGCGACGCTGAGCAGGAAGCCGAGTGTGGCCGTCAGCGGCACGAGGACCGAGCGGAACACCAGCAGCAGCAGGAGGAAGGCGAGGCCCACGACCACCGCGAGATACGGGATCAGCGCGTCCTGCAGCGTCTCGGACACATCGCCTTCGAGCGCGGTCTGCCCGGTGACGCCGTAGTTGACGCCGATCGAGTCGTGCAGCTCCGCCTCCGCACCGCGGATGTTGTTCACCAGGTCCATCGTCGCCGGATCGCTGGGGGCGCTGCTCGGCGTCACCAGGATCTGCGCGGTGTCGCCGGCCTTGTTCACGCCGACGACCTGAGCGTTGGACACGTCGTCCTGCGCGGTGATGGTCTTCACGACCTCCCCGAACGCCTCCGACGGCGTGCCGGTGGTGACGTCCTTGGCGTCGACGACGACGAGCAGCGGACCGTTCTTGCCGGGTCCGAAGCCTTCGCTCACGAGGTCGTAGGCCTGCCGGGAGCTGGTGGCGGGGTCGCCGGTGCCCTCACTGGGGAGGGCCAGGCTCAGGCCGGTCGCCGGGATGGCGAGCGCCCCGAGCACCACGACTCCGGCGATCAGCGGAATCGCGGGCCTGCGGACCACGGCACTGATGTACCGCAGGGCGAGGCTCGGCTTGCCCTCGTCGTCCTCGAGGTCACGACTGCTGAGGAACGGGATCTTGCCTGCGAACGCCTTCTTCCCGAACAGCCCGAGGATCGCGGGCAGGAGCGTCAAGGCGATTGAGACGGCGATGAACACCGTGAACGCGGCGGCCGCACCCATGTCGGAGAGGAACGGGATCCCGACGACGCGCAGCGCGATCAGGGCGATGATCACCGTGAGACCGGCGAACACCACGGCGGAACCGGCGGTGCCGACGGCACGTCCGGCCGCTTCCGAGCGGTCGTCGGTGAGCGAAAGCTCGTGTCGGAACCGGGACACGATGAACAGCGAGTAGTCGATGGCGACGGCCAGGCCGATCATGATGGCCAGCGTGGGGGTCATCGAGCTGAGGTCGGTGAAGCCGGTGGCGACGGTGATTCCGAGGCTGCCGATCATGATGCCGATGATCGCGGTGATCAACGGCAGACCCGCGGCGACCAGCGAACCGAACGTCAGCGCGAGCACGACCGCGGCCACGCCGATACCGACGAGTTCGGTGGCGCCGCCGGGCGGCTCGGCTTCATTGGCTGCGGAGCCACTGATCTCGACGGTCAGTCCGGCGTTGCGGCCGGCGTCGGCCGCGGCCGAGATCTGGTCGCGCAGAGCCTGGTCGACGTCGCCCATGCCGCCCTTGAACGGCACCTCGACGTAGCCCACGGTCTTGTCGGCGTTGAGCGGAGACAGCGCCTGCGCGTTCGCGACGGCGGCGTCTTCACTGATTCCCTTGTCCGCCGCGGTCGACTTCGCCATCTCGACGAGCTGCTCGTTCGCGGTGACGGGGTTGACCAGTGCCTTCGCGGCGTCGGCGCCCGAGGCGGTGGCGGGATCGACCTTGGCGGCGTCCTGGACCTGGTCGATGCCGCGCACCTTGGCGAGCACCGCGTCCATCGCCTGCTGACTCTGCTCGCTCTCGAGGGTCTGCCCCTCGGGAGCGGCGAACACGTAACGCGCGCTGACGGCGTTCATCGGGTCGCTGCCCGCGGCCTCGGGGAACCGTTCGGCCATCAGGTCCTGCGCCTGCTGCGCGGGGGTGCCCGGGATGGAGAACGAGTCCTTCGTGGGCCCGGACAGCGTTGCCGCCCCGACGCCCATGAGGACCAGGATCACCAACCAGACGCTGAGGACCGCACCTTTTCGCCGGTAGGCGAATCTGCCGATCCGATAGAGATAGGTGGCCACGAGAGGCTCCTTCTGAGTCGGTGGAACGAAGAGTGATTCGGGGCAGCCGGCTACGGCTGCGGGATTCCCTGACGGAGTTGGCGCATGGCGTCGCGGACGAGTTCTTCGGGTCCGCTCGCACCGGACTTGCCGCTCATCCACAGGTCGAGCGACGCCTTGCACGCCGATCCGACCGCCAGGTGCAGCAGGTTGGGGTAGAGGTCGGTGTCGATGTTCGTGCCCGTGCGTTCGGCGATCACCTCACCGACCAGACGGGTGACGCGGAGGTGCACTTCGAGTTTCTTCGCGAGCAGCGCGGGGCTGGTCTCGACGAGTTCCATCATCACCGCGGTCTCTTCGAGCGGTTTCGCCGGATCGGTGACGATCTGGACCACCACGTGCTCGAGGGAATCCCAGATCGGCTCGTCCTCGGGGCGGGCGCGGAGCAGGTCCACCCAGTCGTGGACGGACTGCTCGAAGTGCGCGAGTACCGCCTCCTCCTTGCTGGAGAAGTAGTTGTGGAACGTCCGAGTCGAGACTCCCGCCTCGGACGCGATGGCGTCGGCAGTGACGCATTCGATGCCCAGCGCGCGGGCCAGGCGTGCGGCGGCGCCGCTGAGGGCTGCGCGCGTGGCGGCCTTCTTGCGGTCCCGCAGTCCGATTTCCGAAATCACTATACCGACGGTACAGAACTTGCAGAGCTCTGCAAATTTGCGTGAGAGTGCAACTTTTATGTTCTTGCCCACAGTCCGCGCAGCACTGTGTCGGGAGTCACCGCGGCGTTACGGTGGATTCATGTCCGATCCGACGGCGCCGCTGTCGTTCCGGGCGGACGAAATCGACCGCGCCGCCCTGGACCAACTCGCCGCCGTCCTCGACCTGCAGGCCGCGCGCCCGGGAATCCGGCGACTGCGCGAGTGGTCGCTTGCCGCCCTGCACGTGCAGCCGGGCGAGAGCGCCCTCGACCTCGGATCGGGCACGGGGACGGAGACGCGGGCCCTCGCCGCCGCGGTCACCGCGTCGGGTCGCGCGATCGGACTCGATCCCAATCCCGGCATGGCCCTCCTCGCCCGGGAGCGGGCCGAGAAGGAGGGCTCGACGGCGCAGTTCGTGATCGGCGACGCCTACTCGCTGCCGTTCCCCGACGACCGCCTCGACGTCGTGCGGAGCGAGCGGGTGTTCCAGCACCTGAGCGAACCGGACCGCGCAGCGGCGGAAGTGGCCCGAGTTCTGCGAACGGGCGGACGGGGCGTCATCGTCGACAGCGACTGGGGCACGGCGATCATGCACCCCGGCGATCCCCTGGTCCTGCAGAAGATCATGGACGTGATGCTCTCGCACACCGCGAACCCGCACTCCGGACGGCGACTCCCGGGGCAGCTCACCTCCGCCGGGCTCGTCGTCGAGGACATCGGCACGGAGGCGTTGATCCAGGATCCGGGCGACGTGACCGGCCCACTCGTCCAGATGATGACGGCCGCGGCGATCGCCGAGGGGGCGATCACCGAGGCGCAGAGCGCCGAGCTGCTGGAGCAGCTGAACGCCGCCGCCCGCAGCGGCGACTTCCACATGTCGGTGACGATGTTCGCCTACCTCGTCCGCAAGCCCTGACGAAACCCTTCCGACATTCGGAAACCGAGTGTGGTGGATCACCTCCGGTGCCGCACAGTGGTGGAGACGACGCTGACGCCTCACCGAGTCCGGCGTCACGAATAACGCAGCAGCCCAGCATATTCCGGAGGCCCACATGTCCACGATCGCCCGTAACCAGTGGTACGTCGCAGCCTACGGCCGTGAGGTCGGACGCGAACTGTTCTCGCGCACCATCTGCGAGGAGCCGATCCTGTTCTGGCGGACCGAGGCCGGCGAGGCCGTTGCGATGAGCGACCGGTGCGTGCACCGCCGGTACCCGCTGTCCGAGGCACCGAGCCGGCTTGACGGCGACAAGGTGGTCTGCGGCTATCACGGTTTCACCTACGGCAGCGACGGTGGCTGCGTGTTCGTGCCCGGCCAGGCGCGCGTTCCCCGCACCGCCCGGCTGAAGTCGTACCAGGTGGTCGAGCAGGACTCGTTCGTGTGGGTCTGGATCGCCGACCCGCAGAACCCCCAGCAGGGCGACCCCGCCCGCATCCCCCGCGCACCGTGGATGGATTCCCCCGACTACACCGTGGTCAGCGGCATGGAACCGATCGACTGCAACTACGGCCTGCTCGTCGACAACCTGATGGACCTGTCGCACGAGACGTACCTGCACGGCGGTTACATCGGCACCCCCGAGGTAGCGGAAACCCCGATCACCACGGAGATCGACGAGGACCGAAACGTCATCTACGTGTCCCGGCACATGGACGACGCCGAGTGCCCGCCGTTCTACTCCAAGTCCACCGGCATCGAGGGACGCATCACCCGCTGGCAAGACATCGAGTACACGCCCCCGTGCCTGTACCTGCTGCACAGCCGCATCGCCCCGATCGGCGCACCGCTGCCCGGCGACGACGGCTCCGACCCGCACGCGTTCCACAGCGAGATCGTGTACGCGATCACCCCGTCGACGGAGAATTCCACCCTCGACTTCTGGGCCGTGGCCCGCGACTTCGCGGTCGGCGACGACGCCGTCACGACGTTCCTGGCCGAGAACAACCGGACCGTCGTGATGCAGGACGTCGTAGCGCTGAACATCCTGCAGAAGGCGCTCGACACGGAGAAGGACGGCTACCAGGAGCTGTCGATCAACATCGACGCCGGCGGCCTCGGCGCACGCCGGATCCTGAAGAAGCTGGTCGACGCGCCGCAGGCCG